>NZ_JARVRT010000006.1:0-49164 GCF_030209605.1 Luteibacter sp. ME-Dv--P-043b | reverse complement strand
TCTGCGACCGCTCGCGTCACAACCCACCTCAGTCTTGGAAAGAGCCGGCGGGTAGCCCCCCTCGGGGCCGGTAGCCGCAGGCGTGGCCCCGAGGGGGCTACCCGCCGGCTCTTGCCCCAAAACGCCAAGGCCCCAAAGCCAAACGCGATGCCGAAGGCGAGCCCACACAGAAACCCGCAACAAAAAAAGGCCCCGTTTCCGGGGCCTCTTTACATCGATCAGGAATCGCGTTTCTTGCGTGGCGGCTTGCCACCGCTCGGGCGGTTGCCCGAGGGACGGAAGTTGCCGCGCGACGGCGGACGCGATGCGCCGCCCGGGCCACCGGCACCGGCGCCACCGTTGCCGCTCTGCGGCGATTCCTTGCCGTCCCACTCGGCGATCTTCAGCTGCTGCTGCGCGACCCAAACCTTCTTCAGGTGGGTGAAGGTCTCAGCGGGCATGCCGTCCGGCAGGTCGATCAGGCTGTAATCGTCGCGGATGCTGACGCGGCCGATGAACTTCGCTTCCACGCCGCCCTCGTTGGCGATGGCGCCGACGATGTTGCCGGGCTTCACGCCGTGCTCGTGGCCCACTTCGATGCGGTACGTGCGCTTGCCCGCTTCCGTGGTGTGCGGACGCGGCTGGCGCATGCCCTCGCGGACCGGGCGCCGGTCGCTGAAGTCACCGCCGCCACCTTCACGCGGACCGCGATCGCGGTCGAAGTCTCGCTGCGGACGCTCGCGATCGAAATCACGCGGCGGGCGCTCGGTGTACTCGCGCTTGGCCGGCGGCTCGAGCAGCAGTGGCTGGTCGCCCTGGGCGATCTTGGCCAGCGCGGCGGCGATTTCGATCGCCGGCACGTTGTGCTCCTGCTCGAACTTCTCGACCATCTGCTGGAAGAAGCCGAGGTCGCCCGTGGCCAGCGTGTCGGAGATCTTCTGGTTGAACTTGTTGACGCGCGTGTCGTTCACCGCCTCGATGGTCGGCAGCTGCATCTGCTCGATCGGCTGGCGCGTTGCGCGCTCGATCTGGCGGAGCAGGTTCTTCTCGCGCGGGGTGACGAACAGGATCGCTTCGCCGCTGCGACCGGCACGACCGGTGCGGCCGATGCGGTGCACGTACGACTCGGTGTCGTGCGGGATGTCGTAGTTCAGCACGTGGCTGATCCGTTCGACATCGAGGCCGCGCGCGGCGACGTCGGTGGCGATGAGGATGTCGAGCTTGCCGGTCTTCAGCTGGTCGATCACGCGCTCACGCTGGGCCTGCGCGATGTCACCGTTGATCGCCGCGGCGGCGAAACCGCGCGCCTGCAGCTTGCTCGCGAGTTCTTCCGTCGCCGACTTGGTGCGGGCGAAGACGATCATGGCGTCGAAGCTCTCGGCCTCGAGGATGCGGGTGAGCGCATCCAGCTTGTGCACGCCGCTGACCCACCAGTAGCGCTGGCGGATGTTGGCCGCGGTGGTGGTCTTGTTCTTGATCGTGACTTCGACCGGGTCTTTCAGGTAGGTCTGCGCGATGCGGCGGATGGGCGCCGGCATGGTCGCGGAGAACAGGGCGACCTGGCGACCTTCCGGCGTGGCCTGCAGCAGTTTCTCGACATCGTCGATGAAGCCCATGCGGAGCATTTCGTCGGCTTCGTCCAGCACCAGGAAGCGCAGCGCGGAAAGATCCAGCGTGCCCTTGTCGAGGTGGTCGATGACGCGACCCGGCGTACCGACCAGGACCTGGGCGCCGCGCTTCAGGCCCTGCAGCTGCGGACCGTAGCTCTGGCCGCCGTAGATCGGCAGCACCTGGAAACCGGGCAGGTACGTAGCGTACTTCTGGAACGCCTCGGCCACCTGGATGGCCAACTCGCGCGTGGGGGCGAGCACCAGCGCCTGCGGCTTGTTGCCGGCGCGCAGGTCCAGGCGCGACAGCACGGGCAGCGCGAACGCGGCCGTCTTGCCGGTACCGGTCTGTGCCTGGCCGATGACGTCACGGCCTTCGAGCAGGGCCGGGATGGTGGCAGCCTGGATGGGAGAGGGGGTCTCGTAACCTACCTCGGTCAGCGCGCGCACGACGTTAGCGTCGAGAGCGAGCGCGCTGAAACCGGGCAGGGCCGGAGCGTTGTCTGTTTCGGGGGATGACATGGCGACCTCGAAGAGGGGGCGCGACGGCGACATTCGCGCGCCGGCAGTAGCGTTATTGTAGCAGCGATGGACGCTGTTCGTTGTGGTGTGTGGCCACTTGTCACGCCAGCGTTACACTTCCCGGTCAGCTTTCAGATAGGAGAAGGGCATGTCGGCAGTCGAAACGGTGTCCGAACAGCGATGCTTCGGTGGCGTCCAGGGCTTCTATTCCCATGGTTCGGACGCATGCGGCGGGCCCATGCGCTTCGCCGTTTACCTGCCTCCCGCGGCCGAACACGGGCCGGTGCCGGTCCTGTACTTTCTTGCGGGCCTGACCTGCACGGCGGAAACGTTTACCACCAAGGCCGGTGCGCAGCGCATGGCTGCGGAACTGGGCATCGCGCTGGTCATGCCCGATACCAGCCCGCGTGAGACGGAGTTGCCCGGTGCCACCGGCGACTGGGAATTCGGCGAAGGCGCGGGTTTCTATCTCGACGCTACCGAACAGCCGTGGGCTTCGCGCTTCCGCATGTATACCTACGTGGTGGATGAGTTGCCGCGCGTGCTTGCGGAGCGGTTCGCCCTGGACATGGGCCGTCAGGGCATCTTCGGCCATTCGATGGGCGGACACGGCGCACTGACCGTGGCGTTGCGCAATCCCGGGCGCTATCGCTCGGTGTCCGCGTTCGCGCCCATCGTCGCGCCGGCCAGTGTGCCGTGGGGCGAAAAGGCCTTTCCGCGCTACCTGGGCAACGATCGCAAGGCCTGGGCGAAGTACGACGCCACGGCGCTCGTGACCGCAGGCGCGCGCTTCGACGGTCGGATACTGATCGACCAGGGCGAGGCCGATGGTTTCCTGGTCGGCCAGTTGCAGCCGCAGCGCTTCGAAGCCGCGTGCGAGGACGCGGGCCAGAAGCTCGAACTGCGTATGCACCCCGGTTACGACCACAGCTATTACTTCATCCAGAGCTTCGTCGAGGATCACCTGCGCCACCATGCGAAAGCCTTGTCCGCATGAACGAGCCGATCCGTATGCGCACCTCGCGCACGGTGATCCGATTGCTCGACGTGGAGGATGCGGCGTTATTGCGCACCTATCGCGCGGAAAATCGCGAACACCTCGCGCCGTGGGAACCGTTGCGCAGCGACGCGCATTACACGATGGACGCGTGCCGCGCTGCTATCGACGCCGGTGGGGAAGCGGCGCGCGCCGATCGCGGGTACCCGTTCGCGATACTCACGCCGGATGCGTCCGACATGATCGGCAGCTTCACCTTCGCCAATGTGGTGCGTGGCGTGTTCCAGGCCTGTCATCTAGGTTACGGCATCGCGCGGAAATACGAGGGGCAGGGGCTGATGTTCGAAGCGCTGGATGCGGCGGTCCGCTACGGGTTCGGCCCTCTGGACTTCCATCGCATCATGGCCAACCACATGCCGCGCAACGAGCGCAGTGGTCGCCTGCTGGCGCGGTTGGGCTTCGAAAAGGAAGGCTACGCGCGGCGTTACCTGAAGATCGACGGCGTGTGGGAAGACCATGTCCTCACCGCCAGGATACGTAGCCAGGGCTGACGACATCCCCGAAAACGCGATGGGCCGCACGGACGAGGTGTCCGTGCGGCCCATCGATCACGCCGGAGCGTGGCAGCGATGCTTACGCGTTGCTGCTGGCCGGACGGCCACCGCGACCCTGGCGACGACGCTTGTGGTTGCCGGTGTTTTCACCGGTACCGGCCGCCGAGTGCCCATGCGGACGATGCGACGCCGGGCGACCGCCACCGTTGCCGCCACCGGCGCCCTGGCGCGACTGGCCGTTGCCGGCTGCCGTACGACCCTGGCCACCGCCACCGGAACCCGGTGCGCGCGGCTGGCGCTGCTGGCCGCCACCCTGCTTCGGACGCGGTGCACCGGCATCCAGGCGCAGCGGGGTGCTGGGCTCGTAACCGGCCACGTTGACGATTTCCAGGTCGGACTTGAGCAGGCGGCCGATGTCGCGCAGCAGGCCGGATTCGTCATGGCTGACCAGCGAAATGGCCTCACCCGTGGAGCCGGCGCGGCCGGTACGGCCGATGCGGTGCACGTAGTCTTCCGCGACCATGGGCAGGTCGAAGTTGATCACCACCGGCAGCTGGTCGATGTCGATACCGCGTGCGGCGATGTCCGTGGCGACCAGCACGGTGATGCGGTTGGTCTTGAAGTCGGACAGGGCGCGCGTGCGGGCGTTCTGGCTCTTGTTGCCGTGGATGGCTGCCGACTTGATGCCCGACTGCTCCAGGTGGCGCACGAGCTTGTCGGCGCCGTGCTTGGTGCGGCTGAACACCAGGGTCTGGCGGCGGCTGTCCTGCGACAGGATGTGCAGCAGGAGGTCGCGCTTCTTGGCGGCGTCCACCGGATGCACGCGGTGCGTCACGGTGTTGGCGACCGTGTTGGCCGGCTCGGTGGAGATCTCGCGCGGGTTGCGCATGAACTGCTGGGCCAGGGCCTTGATCTCGGGCGCGAACGTGGCCGAGAACAGCAGCGTCTGGCGCTCCTTCGGCACGGCGGCCAGGATGCGCTTCAACGCGGGCAGGAAGCCCATGTCGAGCATGCGGTCGGCCTCGTCCAGCACCAGCACGTCGACCTTGGACAGGTTCACCGAGCGCTGCTGCATGTGGTCGAGCAGGCGACCCGGCGTGGCCACCACGATATCGACGCCGCGACGCAGCGCGTGCAGCTGGTTGCCCATGCCGACGCCGCCGAAGATGACGGTGCTGGAAAGGGGCAGGTACTTGCCGTAGTCGCGCAGGTTGTCCTGCACCTGGGCGGCCAGCTCACGGGTAGGGGTGAGGATCAGCGCGCGGATGGGGCGCGCCTTCTCGCCGCGCACTTCGTTGGCGATGCGCTGCAGCAAGGGAAGGGCGAACGCGGCGGTCTTGCCGGTGCCGGTCTGCGCGGCGGCCATGAGGTCGTGGCCGGCGATGACCTGCGGGATGGCGGCGGCCTGGATCGGCGTCGGTTTTACGTAGCCGGCTTCGGAAAGGGCACGCAGCAACGCGGGCGCAAGGCCCAGCGAATCAAAAGACATGGGGTGGAGCTCCTGCTTGACTCGAGCGTTCCCTGGAACCGCGCTACGAGTTATGGATTGGCGGCCGCTAACCATGACGAAGACAGCAGGCTGGCCGGTGTCGAGCGCGCTTCCGGGGGTGGGGGAACGGGCGGGAGAAAACTCCGCGCCGGGGGTCCGCAAGGGAGTCGGAGCGCTTCTCGACCGGGTGAGTATACCTTATTGCGACGCACAATGGGCGTCGCGCGGGTCAACCCTGGCGGGAGGCCGTCATCAGGTAGCTGTTGTAGGGCGTGCGGCCGAACAGCGGGCGGAAGTCGACCCGGATGCCGCGCGGCTCCAGCACGTCGCGGATATCCGATTCTGTCGGGAAATACTGCGCCCCGCCGGGAATCCAGCCCACCGCGTGGATGAACTTTTCTTCCAGCACCGTGGCCCGGTAACGCCAGGTGCCGTCGCGGATGACGTTGCGCAGGATCAGCACGCCGTCGTCCGCCAGGTGGTCCACCGCGAAGCCGAGCAGGTCGACCTGGCGATCCCGGGGCAGGTAGTGCAGCACATCCAGCATGGCCACGTGCCCGCGCAGCGGCTGGGTGGCCGTGGCGTCCGCCTCGTGCAGCGCGATGCTCGCGGTCAGCCCGGCGCGCTCCGCGGCCTCGCGCCCCATGGCGATCTTGCGCGGATCGTGGTCGATGCCGACGTAACCCTCGAGCACGTCGCACGCGTGCAGGTAGTGCCCCAGCAGGCCCAGCCCGCAGCCGATATCCAGCAGGGGTAGCGGTCGGCCGCGAATCGCCTGCGCGGCGGCGGCGTATACCGGATCGCTGGCCAGCTTGCCGTGGATGTAGATGCGGTCGCCGTAGCGGCTGAACCGCGAGGCGATGCGGCGGCGTGTCCGGGTATCGGGGTGCATGGCGTCTCCGTCCGTGAAAAAGACGCCGGGCACGCGAGGTGCCCGGCGGGAAGCGCTAGTGCTGGGGCGTCGGGCTCTTGCTCATGTAGGCCTCGTACTCGCTCTTGTCCACCTTGCCGTCATGGTTGGTGTCGGCCTCCTGGATATGGGCGCGCAGGGTCTTGAGGGCCTCGACATCCTTGGGCATGTCCTTGCGCGTGATGTAGCCCTTGCCGTCCTTGTCCAGGTCGCTGAAGGCCGGTGCCGCATGGGCGTCGTTGCCGTCTTGCGGTGCGGCTGCGGGGTGCGCGGAAACGGCGCTGGCGGCCAGGGCCGTGACCAGGCCGATCGAAACGATGAAACGCGAGTGCTTCATGAATCCCTCCGTCGATGGTGCATCGAGACCGATGCGGGCTGTGGACGATGCCCCGGCGCATGTGCAGGTCGTGTACTTCACCAGTAAACCATCGGCTCCGGCCCGCGCCTCGCACCCAGGTCATCGCGGCCAGTCTAGCGGGCGGGGCGCCGGCCTGCCTGTCGATCCGATGCGCTGTGCTAGCCTCGGCGCCGCCCCGGAGTCTTGAGGAAATTCTGATGCCACTTCCCGCCGCGCTCCGCGAACTGGACGCCACCCAGCGCCATACGGTGCTTGCCAGTTTCCTCGGCTGGACCCTGGACGCCTTCGACTACTTCCTGCTGACCTTCGTCATCCTCGCCGTGGCGCACGAGTTCAACGTGCCCAAGCAGGAGGTCACCTACGGCCTGTTCCTTACGCTGGCGGCCCGGCCCATCGGTGCGCTGGTCTTCGGGCGTCTCGCGGACCGCTACGGTCGCCGCCCGGTGCTGATGTTCGACATCGTGCTGTTCTCGGTGCTGGAGGTGGCCTGCGCCTTCGCGCCCAGCCTCGGCATCCTGCTGGGCCTGCGCTTCCTGTTCGGCATCGCCATGGGCGGGGAGTGGGGCATTGGCGCGTCGCTGGCCATGGAGTCCATCCCGGCGCGCTCGCGAGGCCTCGTCTCGGGCCTGTTGCAGAGTGGCTACCCCTGCGGATTTTTCCTCGCGGCGCTGGTCAACTGGCTGCTGGTCGATCACATCGGCTGGCGTGGCCTGTTCATCGTGGGCGCGCTGCCAGCGTTCCTTGTTCTGTATATCCGCCGCAAGGTGCCCGAATCCCCGGTCTGGGAGGGGCGCCGGTCGCAGGCACGCGAGGGCGTCTTCGCCGCCATGCGCGGCCACTGGAAGCTGTTCATCTACCTCATGCTGCTGATGGCGGCGTTCAACATGTTCAGCCACGGCTCGCAGGACATGTACCCCACGTTCGTGCAGGAGACACTGAAGATTCCCGCCGGCTCGGGCACCGCCTTCCTGCTCACCGCGCTGCTCAACCTGGGTGCCCTGGTGGGTGGCCTCACCTTCGGTTCGCTGTCGGAGCGGATCGGCCGGCGGCGGGCGATCATCATCGCGGCGGTACTGGCGATCCCGGTGATCCCGCTATGGACCTATGGCGGCTCGTTGCTGCTGCTGGGCCTGGGCGCCTTCCTTATCCAGGTGATGGTCCAGGGTGCCTGGGGCGTGGTGCCCACCCATCTCAACGAACTGTCGCCCGATGCCGTCCGCGGCACCTTGCCCGGCTTCGCCTACCAGATGGGCAACCTGCTGGCCGCCATCACCGCGACCGCGCAGACCTGGCTGGCGGGACAGCGGGGCGGCGACTTCGCCTTCGCCATTTCCACCTGGATCGCCGTGGTGGCGGTGCTGCTGGCCCTGCTGACCTGGCTGGGCCCCGAGGCACGGGGCGTCGGCTTCGGTGGCAAGGTCGGGCCGCGTGACGACGGCCGTCCCGGTCGGTAAACTGCCGCGTTTTCCTCCGGTAGAAACCAACATGCAGGCTGGCAAGGACAAGGTCATCTCGTTCCACTACACGCTGACCGTCGACGGCGAGAAGGTCGAAAGCTCGATCGAGGGCGGCGAGCCGTTGTGGATCCTGCTGGGCCATGGCCAGCTGATCCCGGGCCTGGAAGCCGGGCTCGAGGGCAAGTCGGAAGGCGACGCGTTCGATATCGAGATCTCGCCCGAGAACGGCTACGGTCCGCGCCAGGAAGGCATGACCCAGCGCGTGCCCAAGAAGTATTTCCCGAAGCAGGGCAAGGGCCTGGCCGTCGGTGATTCCACCGTGCTGTCGCTGAAGGAAGGCGGCAACCGCGTGGTCGTGGTGCAGAAGATCGGCTCCAGCGTGGTCGATGTCGACCTCAACCACCCCATGGCCGGCAAGAGCCTGACCTTCCATGTCGACGTGCAGACCGTGCGCGACGCGACGGAGGAAGAAATCGCCCATGGCCACGCCCATCCCAAGGGTGACGGCGAGCACTGAGCCCCCGGGCACAGGCATAAAAAAACGGCGCCCCATGGGGCGCCGTTTTGTTTTCCGGCCATCGAGCGGCCGGGCTGATGTTTAGGCCAGCGCCTTGCCGTTGACCGACACGTCCACGTCGACATTGCCGCGGGTGGCGTGCGAGTAGGGGCAGACATCTTCGTGCGCGGTCTTGACGATCTCCTGGGCCACGGCGTCGTCGACGCCCGGCAGGGTCACCTCGAGCTTGACCTGCACGGCAAAGCCGGAGCCTTCACGCGGACCGATACCGACGCTGCTGGCCACCGAGGCGTTGTCGACCTTGACCTTCTTCTGGCCAGCGACGAAGCGCACGGCGCCTTCGAAGCATGCGGCGTAGCCAGCGGCGAAGAGCTGCTCGGGGTTGCTGCCGCCGCCATTGCCGCCCATTTCCTTCGGCAGGCGCAGGTCGAGCTTGATCAGGCCGTCGTCGCTTTCGACATGGCCTTCGCGGCCGCCGGCGACCTTGGCATGGGCGGTGTAGACGATCTTCTGCACTTTCGAGAGGTTGCTCATGGCGTTGTCCTTTGACGTGTCAGGGAAGGGAGGGCCGGGCAGGCCGACCACGAGGCTTATAAGACCACACAATTAAATCGTGCACAATTCAAATGGCGTGACGATAGGGGGTCCGTTGTGTTTCGTTCAGTTGAGGACGCGCCGTCCGTAGACGAAATTCTGCTTCCAGTACGAACCGTCCAGGTCGTCCAGGCGCACGGTGCCGCCGGAGTTGGGCGCATGCACGAAGCGGCCCTTGCCGACATACACGCCCACATGGGTCACGTGGCCGCGCCCGAAGAAGACCAGGTCGCCACTGGCGAGGCTGGATTCGTCGACCTTGGGCTTGTCCAGCGCGGCCATCTCCTGCGAGGTGCGGGGCAAGCGTAGCCCCGTGGACGTCAGGTAGATGTAATTGATCAGCCCGCTGCAGTCGAAGCCGCCCTGCGGGGTGTTGCCGCCCCAGCGGTAGGGCGTGCCGACCAGGCCGATGGCACGGAACAGCACATCGTTGGCGGCATCGGCCGGAGGCGCATCTGCCGGTCGGGTCGACCACTCGAGGTTCTTCGCCAGCGGTACGGCCGCTGCGGGATTGCGTTGCTGCGACGACGATCGCTTGGGCGGTGCGCTGCCGCAGGCGGCGATCAGGCTCATGCCCACGGCTAGCGTCAGCCGCCCGAACAGGCGCCACGGACGACAGGAGGTGGGCAAGGCAGATACCACGGATCGTTCCCCAGGAAGGATAGGCGGCCATGAGGTTAACAAATCAAGGGGTTGCACGGAACACCTGCTAAACCGCACGAATTTATCTCACGGACAGGCTCGCTCATTCGCGATCTTCACTGGTGGCTGGCTAGCCTCCGGTTTTGACCTGATGGAGTGCCGCATGACCGTGGAAGCCTTCGACCTCATCGTCATCGGCGGCGGCTCGGGAGGTCTTGCGACGGCCATCCGGGCGGGGAAACACGGCGCCCGGGTGGCGCTGGTGGAGCCGGCGGAACTCGGCGGCACCTGCGTCAACGCCGGCTGCGTGCCGAAGAAGGCGATGTGGTTCGCGGCGCAGATGGCCGAGGCGCAGTACATCGCGGTGGATTACGGCTTCCACGAGACACCGGGCCGCCTGGACTGGCCGCGTTTCATCGACCGGCGCAACGCCTACATCGAGCGTATCCATGGCAGCTACCGGCAGTCGCTGGACAAGGCGCACGTCACCCTGGTTCACGAGCGCGGCCGGTTTCTCGCTGCGGATCGCATCCTGGCCGGCGAGCGGGAGCTCACCGCGCCGCACATCGTCATCGCCACGGGCTCCACGCCGAACACGCTGGAGAAGCCCGGCTTCGATCTCGGCGTCACGTCGGACGGTTTCTTCCGCCTGCGGGAAAGCCCGAAGCGCACGGCCATTGTCGGCGGCGGTTACATCGCCGTGGAACTGGCCGGCGTGCTTCGCGCCCTGGGCAGCGAGGTGGACCTGTATGTCCGCGGCCGCCTGATGAGCGACTTCGACGAGGAGATGTCCTACCAGTTGGGCGAGGAGATGCAGAAGCATGGCATCGGCATCCACTACACGTGCCAGATCGACGCGGTGCACGAAAAGGACGGCGTGCTGATGCTTGACTGCGACCGGGGCAACCACCCCGGGCCATACGATCTGCTGGTGTGGGCCGTCGGCCGTCATGCGAATACCCATTCGCTCGACATCGACCGTATCGGCGTGCATACGGACGGGCAGGGCCATATCGAGGTCGACGACTTCCAGAACACGTCCGTGCCCGGCGTGTATGCGGTGGGCGACGTGACCCAGCGGCTGGCGCTGACACCGGTGGCCGTCTCGGCGGGGCGCAAGCTGGCCGACCGCCTGTTCGGCGGCAAACCGAACGCGCGGCTGGATTACCGCAACGTGCCCAGCGTGGTGTTCTCGCACCCGCCGCTCGGCACGATCGGCATGTCCGAGCAGCAGGCCCGCGAGGCGTACGGCGACGACGTGCAGCTGTACAAGCAGTCGTTCGTGCCCATGCAGCTGGCGCTGGCGCAGCGTCCGATGATGGTGCGGTTCAAGCTGATCTGTGTGGGCGAGGACGCCCGCATCGTCGGCCTGCAGATGCTCGGCCCGGGTGTCGACGAAATCCTCCAGGGCTTTGCCGTGGCGATCAAGATGGGTGCGACCAAGGACGACTTCGACGCCACCCTGGCCATCCATCCCACCTCGGCGGAAGAGATGGTGACCATGGGTGACCGCGTACCCGGTTGAGCGTTTACACTGGCCCCATGATTCCGTACACCCTGCATCGCGGCAACGCGCCGCTCCTGATCAGCCTGCCGCACAACGGCAGCGCCATTCCCGACGACATCGGCGCGCGGATGAAACGCCGCGCCCGACGATCGGTGGATACGGACTGGCACGTGGCCGAGTTGTACGACTTCGCCCGGAACATGGGCGCGAGCATCATCAAGCCGTTCGCCTCGCGCTACGTGGTCGACCTCAACCGTCCGTCGGATGGGCACGCCCTTTACCCGGGCCAGGCCGAAACCGGGCTGGCGCCGCTGGTGATGTTCGACGGCAGCCCGATCTACCGGCCGGGCGCGGAACCGGATGCCGCGGAGATCGCGGACCGTGTCACCCGCTGGTGGAAGCCTTACCACCAGGCCCTGGGCGACGAGATCGCCCGGCTGCGCAAGCAGTTCGGGCGCGTGGTGCTGTGGGAAGGGCACTCCATCCGCAGCCAGGTGCCCATGCTGTTCGAAGGTCGCCTGCCGGATTTCAACCTGGGCACGGCGGATGGCGCCAGTTGCTCGCCCGCGCTGCAGCAGCGCGTGGTCGACCTGCTGCAGGCGCAGGACGAGTACACCTTTGCAGTCAACGGACGCTTCAAGGGCGGCCATATCACGCGTCACTACGGGCGTCCGGACAAGGGCATCGACGCGATCCAGCTGGAGCTGGCGCAGATCAACTACATGGACGAAGACTCGTTCGAATACCTGCCGCGCCAGGCCGCGGGCGTGCAGACGCTGATCGGCGGGATGCTCGAGGCCTGCCTCGTCAGCTGACCACGGCCGCCACGCACTTGAGCTCGATGGCGATGGGCGTGGGCAACGCGGTCACCTCCACGGTGGTCCGGCAGGCATCCACGCCGGCGAACGCTTCCGCGTACAGCCGGTTGTACGTGGCGAAGTCGTCGGCCATGTGGGTGAGGTACACCGTAACGTCCACCAGATCCTCGAAGCGGGCACCGCTGGCCTCGAGCACGGCGCGCACGTTGGCGAACACCTGTCGGCACTGCGCTTCGATGTCGTAGCGAAGCAGCCGTCCATCGGCATCCACGACGTTGCCGGGGATGCTGTTGTCGGCAGGCCTGCGCGGGCCGATGCCGGAGAGGAACAGGAGTGGCCCCACGCGCCGTGCATGCGGGTAGGCGCCCACCGGTTCCGGTGCGTTCGCGGTATGGATGCCCTCAGTGCCCATGGTCGATGCAGACATTCCTGGCCTCGGTGAAAAAACGCATGGCTTCCACGCCGCCCTCGCGTCCCATGCCGGATTGCCGGGTGCCGCCGAACGGCGTGCGCAGGTCGCGCAGCATCCAGCAGTTCACCCAGACGATGCCGACATCCAGCCTGGCGGCGACACGATGGGCGCGCGATACGTCGTGGGTCCACACCGAGGCGGCCAGGCCGTAGGGCGTGCCGTTGGCGATCGCCAACGCCTCGTCTTCCGTGTCGAACGGCAGCAGCGTGACCACCGGGCCGAAGATCTCCTCCTGGTTGGCGGCTGCTTCGGCAGGCAATCCTTCGATGACGGTGGGGGCGATGAACCAGCCCGAGGCGCAGCGGCCGGGCACAGCGACGCGATGGCCGCCGCACAGCACCTGCCCGCCATCGGCCCGGGCGCGCTCGATGCACGCCATGACCTTGTCGAAGTGCGCGCGAGAGACGAGTGCGCCCAGGTCGCTGGTGTCATCCGCGGGGTCGCCGACACGCAGGGCCCGGACGCGATCGAGGTAGGCCGCACGGAAACGTTCGTAGATGCCCCGCTGCACCAGCAGGCGCGAACCGCAGAGGCAGATCTCGCCCTGGTTGGCGAACCCGGAACGCACCAGCGTGGCCATGGCCGCGTCGCTGAAGTCGAAATCGTCGAACACCAGCGTGGCGTTCTTGCCGCCCAGTTCCAGCGACGTTTTTTTCAACCGGGCCGCCGCGGCAGTGGCGATCGCCGTGCCCGTGCGCGTGCTGCCGGTGAAGGACACCGCCTTGACCGCATCGTGCGTGACGATGGCTTCGCCCACGCGGGCGCCCGTGCCCTGCACGATGTTGAGCACGCCCGGCGGAAAGCCCGCCTCCGTGACCAGCGTGCCCAGCAGCCACGCCGTGTAGGGCGTCACCTCCGACGGCTTGGCCACCACAGTGTTGCCGGCGGCCAGCGCCGGGGCGATCTTCCAGGTGAACAGGTAGAGCGGCAGGTTCCAGGGGCTGATGCAGCCGACCACGCCCAGCGGCAGGCGCAGCGTGTAGTTGATGGCGCCGTGCGCCATGCCGTGCGACTCGCTGCTCCACTGCGTGGCGGCCGCGGCGAAGAAGCGCAGGTTGGCGATGGCGCGGGGAATGTCCAGCGAGCGGGCAAGCGCGACGGGCTTGCCGCTGTCCTGCGATTCCGCGGTGGCGAAGGTATCCATGCGTGCCTGGACCAGGTCGGCCAGGCGGAACAGGCAGGCAGCGCGGACATCGGCCGGCGTCGTGGCCCAGCCCGGTGCCGCGCGGCCGGCGGCAGCCACCGCGGCGGCGACGTCGGTGGCGTCGGAGTCCGGGCAGCTGGCGAAAACGCTGCCCGTGGCGGGATCGACCACATCGAGATAGGCCCCGCCGTGGGGTGCACGCGGTGCGCCGTCGATGAAGTTGGCCAGGACGATCATGCGTGCCGTCAGTTGAGGCTGCGGGTGCGCCCGCCATCGACGCTCAGGCTGACCCCGTTGACGTAGCCGGCCGCCGGGCTGGCCAGGAAGGCGATCACCGCCGCCACCTCGGCCGGATCGCCGAAGCGCGCCGCCGGGACACTGGCCAGCAGGCCGCGTTCCACATCCTCACGGCTGCGGCCCGCCTTGCAGCTGGCTTCGACCAGGGCCTCCAGGCGGGGTGTGCGCGTATACCCCGGCAGCACGTTGTTGACAGTGATGCCGTCGTGCGCCACCTCCGCCGACAGGGTCTTGGCCCAACCCGCCACGGCGGCGCGCACCGTATTGGACACGCCGAGGTTGGGGATCGGTTCCTTGACCGAGGTGGAAATGACATTGACCACGCGCCCGTAGCGCGCGGCACGCATGCCGGGCAGACACGCCTGGGTGACCACCTGCGCCGCCAGCAGGTGCTGGCGGAAGGCGGTGAGGAAATCGTCGGGTGTGGCGCTGGCAGCCGGCCCCGGCGGCGGGCCGCCACTGTTGTTCACCACCACGTGCACGGCATGCAGGCCGACGATGCGCGCCACGGCGGTGGCCAATGCATCGGTATCGAGCATGTCCACGGCGATGGGTTCGTGGGCCTGCCCGGGCTGACCGGCGGGCAGTTCGCGTGCCAGGGCCGCCAGGGTGTCCGCCGAGCGGGCGAGCAGGGTGACGCTTGCGCCGAGTGCCGCCAGTTCGAAGGCGGTGGCGCGGCCTATGCCCTGCGAAGCGCCGCAGACCAGGGCGTGGCGACCGGTGAGGCGAAGATCCATGCGAACTCCCTCGTTGGAATGGCAAGCGTCAGCGTTGTTTCGCGGCCCACCACTGTAACGCCATCGCCGCCAGCCAGCACGGCCAGGCCAGCCAGGGCGCGCGGCGCCACCAGGCCTGCCAGCGGTTGAGGTCGGCATCGTTGAAAAGGGCCGGTGCATCCGAGCGCAGCACGCGGCGCACGCGCAACCAGTTGGCCATGCCGTTGGGCCGGCCGGTGTCCGCTTCGGTGATGGTTTTCCACTGGTCCGGATAGCGTGCGCGGAGAATCGCCGTGAAGCGCCACTGCGCGACGAAGTGCAGCACGAAGAAGGCAATGGCCCCCAGCAGGAGCGCGAGATAGAGGATCACCGGGGTCTGCATGGCGGGGTCAGCTGTCCTTGTCTTTCTTCTTGGCGTCGGTGCCCAGCAGGTCGGTGGTCACCACGCTGCGGAGGGTGGAGATCACGCCGTTGCCCTGCGACGCCTTGGAGCAGACGGCGTTGTTGATCGCCCGCTTGTAGGTGTCGTTCTGCATGCCGAGGAACAGCACGCCATCGGGGCCGTGCGGAATCTTGAAGCTGCCGGCCGAGCTCATCTTCACCGGCGCCTCGGCCGAGAAGCTGCTGGGTGACTGTTCCCAGTAGGTCTGGTCTTTCTGCTGCTTGGCCGACGAATACACCACCATGTAGCGGGCTTTCTCGTCATCGACCTTGAACTTGCCGAAGGCACCGGTGGTTTCGCTGGTCCAGCCCATGTATTCGCACAGCTGGATGTCCTCGGCGTGCAGCGGCTGGAAGGCGTCGTCCAGCAGCACCACCGTGGGCGCGAACAGGTAGCTGGAACTCAGCCAGCGGCCGTTGAGCTCCGACTTCATGGCGATGGTGTAGGGCAGCTGGGCACCGGTGGGCAGGCGGAACGCCAGGAAGTAGCTGCGGTCGCCATTGAGGTTGGCGACCGGGCTGTCCTTGGTCAGTTCGAACCGCTGCGGCTGCCAGGGAAGCATGTCCTGGTAGGACAGGTCGGCGAAGCTGCCGCAGCAGGGCGTCGCCGCGTCCAGCGTCTTGCGCGCCGCATCGATGGCCGCCGTGGTCTTCTCCGGCGGCCGGAAGTTGGGCGGCACGATGGCGCTCATCGTGTGGCAGGCGCCGAGGCCGAGGATGGCCACGGCGATCAGCAGGGGGCGTAGGACGTGTGGGGGCATGATTTTTTCAGGGAAGCTCGTCAGAACTCGGCGCTTCCTGCGGCACGGGGATAGGGAATGGCATCGCGGATGTTGGCCAGGCCGCAGACGTACACCAGCAGGCGCTCGAAACCGAGGCCGAAGCCGGCGTGCGGCACCGTGCCGTAGCGGCGCAGGTCGCGATACCAGTTGTAGACGTCCTTATCGAGGCCGAACTGGTCCATGCGGCGGTCGAGGTAGTCCAGGCGCTCTTCACGCTGGGCACCGCCGATGATCTCGCCGATGCCCGGTGCAAGGACGTCCATGGCCGCGACCGTCCTGCCGTCGTCGTTGAGCCGCATGTAGAACGCCTTGATTTCTTCGGGGTAGTTCATGACGACCACGGGACGGCCGATATGTTCCTCGGCGAGGTAACGCTCGTGCTCGGTCTGCAGGTCGATGCCCCAGGCCACCGGGTGCTCGAACGACTTGCCGCACTTCTGCAGGATCTCGACCGCCTCGGTGTACTGGATGCGCTCGAACGGCTTGGCGATGAACGCCTCCAGCCGGGTGATGGCGTCCGGTTGCACGCGCTCGGCGAAAAAGGCCATATCGTCCTGGCGTTCGTCCAGCACCGCCTTGAAGATGCCCTTGAGGAACAGCTCGGCCAGGTCGGCGTTGTCGTCCAGGTTGGCGAAGGCCACCTCCGGCTCGACCATCCAGAACTCCGCCAGGTGGCGGGTGGTGTTCGAGTTCTCGGCGCGGAAGGTGGGCCCGAAGGTGTACACCTTGCTCATGGCCAGGGCGTAGGCCTCGACGTTGAGCTGGCCGGACACGGTCAGGAAGGCCTCGCGACCGAAGAAATCCTTGCGCCAGTCGATGCCGCCCTTGTCGTCGCGCGGCAGGTTGGCCAGGTCCAGGGTGGACAGGCGGAACATGTCGCCGGCGCCTTCGGCGTCGGACGTGGTGATGATCGGCGTGTTGATCCAGAAGAAGCCCTGCTCGGTCAGCAGCCGGTGGATCGCCGTCATCATGGTGTGGCGCACGCGGGTCACCGCGCCGAACAGGTTGGTGCGCGGGCGCAGGTGGGCCACCTCGCGCAGGAACTCCATCGAGTGCTGCTTGGGCTGGATGGGGTAGGTGAGCGGGTTCTCGACGAAACCGGTGACTTCCACCCGCGTGGCCTGGATCTCGAAGGCCTGGCCCTTGCCCTGCGAGGGCACCAGCCGACCGGTGGCGATGACGCCGGCGCCGGCGGACAGGTGCTTCACCTCGGTCTCGTAGTTGGCGAGATCGGCCGTGGCGACCACCTGGATGGGCGCGAAGCAGGAGCCGTCACTCACGTTGACGAAGGAGAGGCCACCCTTGGACTCGCGCAGGGTGCGCACCCAGCCGCGGACGGTCACCTCGTGTTCGCCTGCGGCCGTGCCGCCGGCGAGGGCCTGCTTGACGCTTACCACCGTCATCGATTGAAACTCCGGAAAAGGCGCCGCATTTAAAGCTGGCGCGTAGGACACGACCTTGCATGATAATGTAAGGGTCGGGTGAACGGCACCGTTCCCGGGTATACCACGGTAATAAAACGAACTCATGAGCATCCAGATCACTCCCGCCGCCTCCGAACGCATGCGCAGCTTCCTGTCCCGGGCGCCGCAGGCCGCCGGTGTGCGCTTTTCCGTCAAGCGGATGGGCTGCTCGGGCTTCGGCTATGTGGTCGACCTGGCCGGCGCCATCGCCGCCGAGGACCAGGTGCTCGATATCGACGGCATCCGTGTCGTGGTCGATCCCACCAGCCTCCCGCTGGTCGACGGTACCCTGATCGACTTCCAGCGCCAGGGCCTGAACGCCTCCTTCGTGTTCCACAACCCGAACGCCACGGGCGAATGCGGTTGCGGCGAGTCGTTCACCGTCGCCTGAAGCCCTCCCCGTAGGAGCCGACGATGTCGGCGATACACGCCTCACAGGCCACCCGTGCCGCCCCGGTTGCGACACCCCCCGGTTTCTCCCTACAATAGGCGGCTGGCCCTTCCCCAAGGAGGGGTCTTCTTGCCTCACCGTACGAACGGGAGGCTGCCATCCCCGTAAGGGGTGCATCCACAAGGAGTCACCATGCGTCATTATGAAGTCGTGTTCCTGGTCCATCCGGACCAGAGCGAACAGGTGCCCGCCATGATCGAGCGCTACAAGGCGCTGATCGAAGGCGACAACGGCACGATCCACCGTCTCGAAGACTGGGGCCGCCGCCAGCTGGCTTACCCGATCGAAAACCTCGCCAAGGCTCACTACGTGATGCTGAACATCGAGGTTTCGCAGAACGCCCTGAACGAGCTCGAGACGGGCTTCCGTTTCAACGATGCCGTGCTGCGCCACCTGGTCGTCCGTCGTGACGAGGCCGACACCGAGCCGTCCTTCATCCTCAAGAGCAAGGAAAAGGATGAACAGAAGGGTTCGCGTCGCCGTGACGACGACAGCGACGGCGACGACCGCCGCGGTGGTCGCGACAACGACAACGATCGCGACAGCGACGACTAATCGGGGATCACAGCCATGTCAAAGTTCTTCCGCCGCCGCAAGTTCTGCCGTTTCACCGCCGAAGGCGTCAAAGAGATCGATTACAAGGATCTCAACACCCTCCGCCAGTACGTGACCGAGAACGGCAAGATCGTCCCTAGCCGCATCACCGGCACGAAGGCCCGCTACCAGCGCCAGCTGGCGACCGCGATCAAGCGCGCTCGCTTCCTCTCGCTGCTGCCGTACACCGACAACCACGACGTCTGATCGCGGTAGCCCTCCCTGAACAGGGGAGGGCGTCCGGCGTCACACGTTTTATTTCGGACAACCGTCCTGGCTGCATGGGGCCCATCCCGTGCTAACGAAACGATAGGAAATACCCATGGAACTCATTCTCCTCGAGAAGGTGAAGAACCTCGGCAACCTCGGCGACAAGGTCAACGTCAAGCCGGGTTACGGTCGTAACTTCCTCCTCCCGACCGGCAAGGCCGCCCGCGCGACCGCCGCCAACCTCGAAGCGTTCGAAGCACGTCGTGCCGAGTACGAAGCCAAGGCCAAGGACCAGCTGTCCGGTGCCGAGGGTCGTGCCGCCAAGCTCGACGGCGCCGAGGTCACCATCGAAGTCAACGCTTCGCCGGAAGGCAAGCTGTTCGGCTCGGTCACCCCGCGTGACGTGGCCGAGGCCCTGACCGCCAAGGGTCTTGAAGTCGACAAGAGCGAAGTGATCCAGGCCGAAGGCCCGTTCCGCAACACCGGCGAGTACGAAGTCACTGTCGTCCTCCACGCCGATGTGCAGCAGATGGTCAAGGTCAAGGTCATCGGCGCGTAAGCACCGGTTACCGCGATACCCGACGGGCGCCCTTGTGGCGCCCGTTTTCGTTGGTGCCGCGCGACGTGTCGTCCCGGCTTGCCATGGCAGGCGACGGCGTGCGGCATTGCGTAATGTCTCAGGCTTCCGCCTCGCCCCGACGCACGCCGTCGCGGCCGTTCGCCGAGGGCGACCGGCGTAGCGACGCCGTTTTGCGCGTCAACCGTCCGCTCCGCCTTGGCCGGCCTCGTGCCGCCACCTAGAGTCGGGTGTCCCGTGGGTGGATGGAAGGCGTCGGATGCGTAAGTGGTGGTGGCGGTCGTGCCTCGGCATGGCCGGTAGCTGGATGGGTGGGGCGTCGGCGTGGGCCGCGGATGCGCCGGTCGAAAGCCCGTTCAATCTCGACGTGCGGTATCGCTACAGCAACCTGCATTCCGACGGGGCACCGAAGCGCGGCCATGCCAACACCCTGCGCACGCGGGTCGGTTATTACTGGCGGATCGGCAACGGATGGAGCGCCTACGGCGAAGCCAGTCGCACATGGTCGTTGTTCGGCCAGCAGTACGACGACGGCTCCGGGCGCCGCACGCCGTATCCGGCCGAGGCGGACCCGTCCTCCACCGGTATCAGCAATGCCTGGGTGTCTTGGCGCAACGACGATGTGGCCGTGCGCGCGGGCCGGCAGTACATCCGCCTGGACGGGGGGCGCTTCGTCAGCAACAACCCGTGGCGGCAAAGCCTGCAGTCGTTCGACGGCGTCGGCGTCACCTGGAAGGCCTGGCAGGGCGCGGAGCTTCGTTATTACTGGCTCGGCAGGGTCAATCGCACGCTCGGCTACGATTTTCACGACCGTGACCAGCGCCGATGGAAGCTGGACGCCCACCTGCTCCACGTCGACCAGGACTTGGCCCTCGGCAAGCTCTCCGCCTACGGCTATTTCATCCGCAACGACACCGTGGCCGCCCAGTCGGTGAAGACGGTCGGCGTGCGCTGGACGGGCAGTGCGGCCGTGGGGCCCGCGGGCGCCGCCCTGGGCTGGACGGCGGACACCGCGCGGCAGCACGCCTATGCGAACAACCCCGCGCGGTTCAGCCTCGGCTACCACCTCATCGACGCCACCTGGGGCGTGCCCGCGCTGTCGCTGCGGCTGGGTGAGGAACGGCTGGACGGCAACGGCCGCAACGCCATCAACGTCGCCTATGGCGCGGCACGCGCCTTCAACGGCTGGGTGGTGGCATTCCGTATCCCACGCAGCGGCCTGCGCGAGCGTTACGTCGGGCTGCTGGGCTCCCTCGACGCCGGCCGGAAGATCGGCTGGCAGGTCACCTCGCGGCACTTCGTCGCGGACGAGGGCGGGGCGGTGCTGGGTCGCGAACTGGATGCCGGCGTGCTGACCGACCTGGGCCACGGCTTCTCGTTGGATGTCCAGTTTGGCGATTACCGGGCTGCCGGGCACGGCGTGGACGAGCGCAAGCTCTGGCTGATCGGGCAGTATCGTTTCGGCGACATGCCGCGCTGACGGTTTCGCCCACAGGTTATCCACAGACTTATCCTCTCAACGCCTGCGACCGGGGCGCGTATCATGGCCGGACGGCGACCCGGGCCCGGGTCACGCGCCGACGTATGACGAGGTAAACCATGTCTTTCAATCCAGAACGCGGCGATCGCGGCGATCGCAAGCGCCGCCGCGATCGCGAGCCCACGGCGTTCGAGTCCCTGCGCATCCCGCCGAACTCCATCGAGGCCGAGCAGGCCGTGCTGGGCGGCCTGATGCTGTCGCCGGATTCCCTGGACAAGGTGGCCGACAAGCTCACCGACGACGATTTCTACCGCAAGGATCACCGCCTGATCTGGCGCGCCATCAACGAGCTGGCCAACAAGGGCATGCCGTGCGACGCCGTGACGCTGGGCGACTGGTTCGCCGCCAACGACATGGCCGAGATGGTCGGTGGCGCCAGTTATCTGATGGAACTGGCCAACTCCACGCCCAGCGCCGCCAATATCGGCGCCTATGGCGACATCGTGCGCGAGAAATCCGTGCTGCGCATGCTGATCGACGCTGGTACGTCGATCACCGAGGACGGCTTCCGCCCCGAAGGCAAGAGCGTCCAGGAAGTGATGGAGCTGGCGGAGCAGCGCGTGTTCCGCATCGCGGAATCCGGCGCGCGTGGCAAGAAGGACATCGTCTCGGTGCGCGAGGCCGTGGGCGAGGCTTTCCGCATGCTGACCGAACGCTACGAGAAGCGCGGCCAGCTGACGGGTCTTTCCACCGGCTTCACCGATCTGGACGAACTCACCTCTGGCCTGCAGCCGTCCGATCTGGTGATCATCGCGGCGCGCCCGTCGATGGGCAAGACGGCGTTCGCGCTCAACCTCGCCGAAGCCGCCGCCCTGCGCGGCAAGAAGGCGGTGGCGGTGTTCTCGATGGAAATGTCGGCGTCGCAGCTGGCCTTCCGTCTGATCTCGTCGCTGGGTCGCGTCCACGCACAGCACCTGCGCAATGGCGACCTGGCCGAGGAAGACTGGCCGCGCGTCACCTCTGCCATCACCATGCTGTCGGATGCGAAGATCTTCATCGACGACACGCCCGCCATGTCGCCGGTGGAAATGCGTTCGCGCTCGCGCCGCCTGCAACGCGAGCATGGCCTGGGCCTGATCGTCATCGACTACCTGCAGCTGATGCAGGTGCCGGGCAACAGCGAAAACCGCGCCACGGAAATCTCGGAAATCTCCCGCGGGCTGAAAGCGCTGGCGAAGGAGCTCAACGTGCCGGTGATTGCGCTGTCGCAGTTGAACCGCTCGCTGGAGCAGCGTGCCGATAAACGTCCGATGATGTCCGACCTGCGCGAGTCCGGCGCTATCGAGCAGGACGCCGACGTCATCATGTTCATCTACCGCGACGAGTACTACAACAAGGAATCGCCCGACAAGGGCCTGGCCGAGATCATCATCGGCAAGCAGCGTAACGGTCCGACGGACACGATCAAGCTGGCCTTTCTCGGGCATTACACCAAGTTCGAGAACTGGGCTCCGGATGCGTATGTGGGCTCGTTCGACTGATCCGGCGCCACGCCGGGTCATCGCGGCCGCGGCGTGGCTGTCGATGTGCCTGTATGCCGGCATGTCAGCCGCCGCCGGACAGATCACACTGCCCGAGCATCCCACCGTCGATCAGCGCGCGGACATCGAGCAGCGCCTCAACGACTGGCCGTTGCTGGCGCGTTTCGCCCGGGACAACGCGACCTACCCGCCACCGAAGCCGGGCGAGAAGCGCGTGGTCTTCTTCGGCGACTCCATCACCGATTTCTGGGGGCGCCCGGTGGGCGAATTCTTCCCCGGGCACGGCTATATCAATCGCGGCATCAGCGGGCAGACCACGCCGCAGATGCTGGTGCGTTTTCGCGCGGACGTGATCGCGCTGAAACCGGCGGTGGTGGTCATTCTCGCCGGCACCAACGATATCGCCGGCAACACCGGTGCGTCGTCGCTGGGCATGATCGAGGACAACCTGTCGTCGATGACCGAACTGGCGCGTGCCCATGGTATTGGCGTGGTTCTGTCGACGTTGCTTCCCGTGCACGATGGGGTGGTGGCGGATCAGTCGGTGCGCCGGCCGCCATCGACCATCCGTGCGTTGAATGCGTGGATTCGCCAGTACTGCGCCAGCCAGCACCTTGTTTTGCTCGACTACGCCCCGGCCATGACCGACGGCCACGCCGCACTCAGGCGCGAACTCAGTGACGACGGCCTGCATCCCAATGCACAGGGATACGCGGTCATGTCGCCGTTGGCGGAGCATGCTGTCGAGAAGGCGCTGGCCGATAGCGGGGCACGTGACGGACGGTAGCCCGATCGGTGCTTCCGGGTTAGACATGCCGCTTCAACGAAGGTCCGCGCGGCTCGCGGCCTGACACGTTGTTTTAAGACATCGCCCAATGGATTCGGGTATGCCGCGCTGATGGAATATCGGCGATCGCTTCCGTGCCGTGACAGGTTTCATCCCGTCGCATGCGGACGCGTTTCCTCCGAAGCATGCGTACATCAGACGCGCCAGCGCCCTGCTTTGTTTCCGGGTATCGACTGACTTACTGCGTCCGGTCGGTTCTCTAGCATCGTGCCCTGGTTTGACGGCATAAAACAGGATCACCTATGGACATTTCGATCAGACACGCCGGCGTGGCGTCGCTTGCGCTTGGCCTTACTCTTTCGCTTTCCGGATGCACGGCGGCCAATCCGCTCGTGGCAAAAGCGCAGAAACAACACGAGGAAAAAGTCGCCGCCATTCCCCATTGTGCCCGCAAGCTCGGCACCATTTCGGTGATCGAGCCGGAGGGCGACGTGCACTGGTGGACCCAGCAGCAGTTGCCTTCGCCCACCAAGCTGATCAAGGTGTTCATCAACAAGTCCGGCTGCTTCACGCTGCTCGATCGTGGCATGGGCATGGGCGCCGCCATGCGCGAGCGGGCGCTGGCCGCGGGCGGCGAACTGCGCGGCGGCGCCAACGTGGGCAAGGGGCAGGTCAAGGCCGCGGATTATGTGATGGTGCCGGATCTGATCTCCGCCAACGCGGATGCCGGCGGCAGCGCGCTCAGCGCGCTCGCCAGCGGCCTGATCGGCGGCAGCACCGGCCGCCTGGTGGGGGCGATCAACATCAGTTCCAAGACATCCGACGTCGTGCTCACCGTCACGGACGTTCGCTCATCCGAGCAGGTCGCCATGACCGAAGGCCACGGCGAGAAGAACGACATCGGCCTCGGCGCCCGCGGTTCGCTGTTCGGCAGCCAGAGTCTCGGCGGTGCCGGTATCGGCGGTTACGCCAACACCACCATCGGCCAGGTCATCACCATGGCCTACCTCGATGCGTACACCAAGCTGGTCAACGAAATGGGCGGCATGCCCGGCAATGCGTCGGCAGCCAACGCGCGGCAATCCGGCACGGTACGTGTTGCGACGCGCATGTTCGCCACGTCAACGATGAAGGGCAAGGCGGTGCGCTCGCTTGATCCCGGCATGGTGGTCTACCCGACGGGCGACAAGGTCGGCTTGGTCTGGGAAGTGGAGGACGAGCACGGCAACCGTGGCTGGGTCTCGTCGGAACATTTCGACCTGGCCAAGTAACGCCGGATGGCGGCCCTGTCCCGGGGTCGCCATCCCCGTGCCCTACGGTTGCCCGGTCGATGCGACTAGACTGTGCGGTCACTTCCGCCAGGCATGCCGCCGTCGAGCCATGAGCCGTACCACCGTCGCCACCATCCATCTGGGCGCGCTGCGCCACAACCTCGCACGTGTCCGGTCGCTGGTCGGCAGCGCAAGGGTCATGGCCGTGGTCAAGGCCGATGCGTACGGTCACGGCCTGGAGCGTGTCGCCCGTGCGCTGGGCGACGACGCCGAGGCCTTCGCCGTGGCGGCCATCGCCGATGGCCTCCGGCTGCGCGCCGCCGGCCATCGTCAACGCATCGTGGTGCTGTCCGGTCCCGATACGCCCTCCGACATCGCCGAAATGCAGCGGCTGGGCCTCGACGCGCTGATCCATCACGACGCGCAACTGCCCTGGCTGGCCCGGGCCGATCCGGCACGCGGCTCCCTGCGCGTATGGATCAAGGTCGACACGGGAATGCACCGGCTCGGTTTCGACCCCGCACGGATCAGGGATATTCACGCGGCCCTGTCCGCCATGCCGGCGATCGATCCGGAGCTGGGGCTGATGACGCATTTCGCCTCGTCGGAGGCGTTCGACGACGAGGATACCGCGCGGCAGATCGCCTTGTTCAGGCAAAGCACGGAAGGCCTGGCCGGACCACGGGCACTGTCCAATTCCGCGGCGGTGCTGGGCTGGCCGGATGCGCGTGGCGACTGGGTGCGTACCGGCGGTCTGCTTTACGGGCTGTCCGTCGTCGAGGGCAAGACGGGTGACGACTTCGGCTTCCGGCCGGTCATGACGCTGGCCACGCGGCTGGTCGCCATCAACCGTGTCGGCAAGGGCGAGCGGGTCGGTTACAACGGTACCTACACCTGCCCGGAAGACATGGACATCGGCGTGGCGGCCGTCGGCTACGGCGACGGTTACCCGCGCAGTGCCGCGGCCGGTACGCCGGTGCGGATCAACGGCTGCACGGCGCCGCTGGTCGGGCGCGTGTCGATGGATCTCATCACGATCGACCTGCGTGGCGTGCCCACGGCCCGCACCGGCGATCGCGTCACGCTATGGGGCGATGGCCTCCCCGTGGAAACGGTCGCGGCCGCGGCGGGTACGATTTCCTACGACCTCACCTGCGGCATGACGCGCCGCGTGCTGTTCGTCGAAGACGAGACCTGAAGGGCCGCCCGCGTCGGCGTATCGATCCCTGCGACGCGTCTGTGCGATACAGCTCCCTACCTTTTACGGAATGCCCCCGACCATGGCCAAGGCCAAGACCGCCTACGTATGCACCCAGTGCGGCGCCGAGCACAGCAAGTGGCAAGGGCAGTGTGCCGAATGCAACGAGTGGAACGTGCTGACGGAGTTCGTCGTGCAGCCGGCCAAGCCCGCCGCCGTATCGTCGCCCGGCGCACGCCGCGGCGGCTACGCGGGCGACGCGGCCGGTGCGCCGCGCATCACGGCGCTCGCCGAGGTGCTGCTGACCGCCGAGGCGCGCACCCACACGGGTATCGGTGAACTCGACCGCGTCCTCGGCGGTGGCCTGGTCGATGGCTCCGTCGTGCTGATCGGTGGCGATCCGGGTATCGGCAAGTCCACGCTGCTGCTGCAGATGCTCGGCACCCTGGGCGCGGTGCTGCCCAGCCTTTACGTCACCGGCGAGGAATCGCTAAGCCAGGTGGCCGGCCGCGCGCAGCGTCTCGATCTTCCGCTGGCGCCGCTGCACGCGCTGGCGGAGACCTGCATCGAACGGATTCTCGAGCAGGTGGCCACCGCGCGCCCGCGCGTGCTGGTCATCGACTCGATCCAGACCATCTGGACGGAAATGCTTACGGCGGCGCCGGGTTCGGTGAGCCAGGTGCGCGAGTCCGCGGCCAAGCTCACCCGCTTCGCGAAGGAAACCGGCACCTCGGTGTTCCTCGTCGGCCACGTGACGAAGGAGGGCGGTATCGCCGGCCCGCGCGTGCTCGAGCACATGGTCGACGCGGTGCTCTATTTCGAGGGCGAGTCCGGCAGCCGCTTCCGCGTGCTGCGCGCCTTCAAGAATCGCTTCGGCGCGGTCAACGAACTGGGCGTGTTCGCCATGTCCGAGAAAGGCCTGCGCGAGGTCGCCAATCCGTCGGCCATCTTCCTGTCCTCCCACGCCGGGCCCACGCCGGGCAGTGCGGTCATGGTCACCCGCGAGGGCACGCGCCCGTTGCTGGTCGAGGTGCAGGCGCTGGTCGACCAGTCGTCGCTGGGCAATCCCCGCCGCGTGGTGCTGGGCCTGGAGCAGAACCGGCTGGCCATGCTGCTGGCCGTGCTGCATCGTCACGGCGGCGTGGCCGCCTACGACCAGGACGTCTTCGTCAACGTGGTCGGGGGTATCCGTGTGCAGGAAACGGCTTCGGATGTACCGGTGATCATGGCCGTGTTGTCCAGCCTGCGTGATCGACCGCTACCCGAGAAGACCATCGCCTTCGGCGAAGTGGGGCTATCGGGCGAGATCCGCCCCGTGCCCAACGGCGAGGAGCGCCTGAAGGAAGCCGCCACCCACGGCTTCCGGCGTGCCGTCGTGCCTGCCGCCAACGCCCCCAAGCGCGGCCGTGTCGGCGACATGGAAGTCATCGCGGTAGAACGCCTCTCCCAGGCCCTGGACGCCAGCCGCGACTAGCCCCAGCGCCCGCCGCAACCGCAACCGCAACCGCAACCGCAACGAACGCGTAGGAGCGCACGCTGTGCGCGAAAAGCCAACAAGGCGTTGACGCGGCACCTTGGCTAGAGCGGCAACAAGCCAACAAGACGTTGACGCGGCACCTTAGCCAGGGCGGCAACGATCCACAAAGCCCAGCCCCCTCACGCCACCCGATGCAACACCAACTCCAGCACCGCCTTCGTCCCAAAAAACGCCAACAGCAATATCCCCATCCCCGCCAGCGTCAGGTAAACGGCCCGGATACCGCGCCACCCGTGCCGCCAGCGTCCCCACAGCAGCACGCCGAACACCACCCAGGCGACGATCGATAGCACGGTCTTGTGGACCAGGTGCTGGCCGAACAGGTCGCCGACGAACAGCGCGCCGGTCACCAGGGTGAGCGTCAGCAGCACGAAGCCCGCGGCGATCAACCGGAACAGCAGGACCTCGGTGAGGGTGAGCGGGGGCAGGGCACGCAGCCAGTGCCCGAACCGGCTGCGGCGCAGGGCCCGTTCCTGGATCGCCAGCAGGATGGCCAGCGCGGCGGCGATCGAAAGCAGCCCGAACGCCAGCACGGCGATGGTCACGTGCAGCTCGATCTGCCAGGTCATGCTGTCCGGCGCGGTCTTCGGCGCGAGGAACGCGTCCACGGCCACGAAGATCGCCGCCAGCGGGAATACGATGATGCCCAGCCCTGCGACGGGCCGTGACAGGTTGACCAGCAAGGTCAGCACGGAGGCGATCCAGGCCACCAGCGACAGGGCGGCGAAGAAATGCAGGTCCAGCGTGCCGCGATGGGCGCTGAGCAGGACCGCGCCATGGGCCAGGGCAGCCACGCCGGCCAGCGACGCCCCCACGCGCGCAAGGGGCTGCCCGCCCGTCGCCAGCGGCCGCGCGAGCGCACCGGCGGCGAACAGGTAGAGGGCGACGGCGACCAGCGAGAAAGTGGTGACGATCATGGCGACGCAGTGTGGCATAGCCGCTTTGCGCCGTGAATGCGACACGCTGTCATTTGCGCGCGTTCGGAGCGTCCGGTACCCATAGTGGGCTATAATCCGTCGTTTACAGCATCTCCGGCACGACTCGCCATGTTCGAATCGCTCAGCAATCGCCTCTCCGATACCGTCAACCGCCTGCGTGGTCGCGGCCGGCTGACCGAGGAAAACATTCGCGAGACGTTGCGCGAGGTGCGCATCGCGCTGCTCGAGGCCGACGTGGCGCTGCCGGTGGTCAAGGCGCTGATCGAACGCGTCAAGGTGCGCGCGGTCGGCCAGGAAGTCCTCAAAAGCCTGTCGCCGGGCCAGGCGCTGGTCAAGGTGGTCAGCGACGAGCTCACGGCCGTCATGGGCCAGGCCAACACCGAGCTGAACCTGGCGGCCACCCCGCCGGCGGTCGTGCTCATGGCCGGCCTGCAGGGCGCGGGCAAGACCACCACCGTCGGCAAGCTGGCGCGGTTCCTGCGCGAGCGCAAGAAAAAGCGCGTCATGGTGGTCAGCTGCGACGTCTACCGTCCCGCCGCCATCGAGCAGCTGCGCACGCTGGCCGAGCAGGTCGAAGTCACCTTCTTCCCGTCGGAAGCCGGGCAAAACCCCGTCGATATCGCCCGTGCCGCCGTGGCGGCCGCCCGCCGCGAGGTCATGGACGTGCTGCTGGTCGATACCGCGGGCCGCCTGCACATCGACGAAGCCATGATGGACGAGATCAAGGCGCTGCATAGTGCCCTCGATCCCATCGAAACCCTGTTCGTCGTCGACTCGATGACCGGCCAGGATGCCGCCAACGTGGCCAAGGCCTTCGCGGATGCGCTTCCGCTCACCGGCGTGGTGCTGACCAAGACGGACGGCGACGCCCGCGGCGGTGCCGCGCTGTCGGTGCGCTACATCACCGGCCGTCCGATCAAGTTCCTGGGCGCCGGCGAAAAATCCGACGCGCTCGAGCCGTTCCATCCGGACCGCCTGGCGCAGCGCATCCTCGGCATGGGCGACGTGCTGTCGCTGGTCGAGGAAGTCGAGCGCAAGGTCGACCAGGAGAAAGCCCAGAAACTGGCCGAAAAGGTCATGAAGGGCAAGCGCTTCGATCTCAACGACATGCGCGACCAGCTCGAGCAGATGTCCAACATGGGCGGCCTGGCCGGCCTGATGGACAAGCTACCTGGCATGGGCAACCTGCCCGACAGCGTCAAGTCCAAGGTCAACGACAACGAACTCAAGCGCATGGTGGCCATCATCGGCTCCATGACCAAGAAAGAACGCCGCCACCCCGATCTGCTCAACGGATCGCGCAAGGCACGCGTAGCGCGCGGCTCGGGCACGCAGCCGGCCGACGTCAACCGTCTGCTGAAGCAGTTCATGCAGATGGAGAAGATGATGTCCAAGCTGTCCAAGGGCGGCAGCAAGGGCCTCATGCGCCAGATGCGCGGCGCCATGAAGGGCATGGGCGGTATGGGTGGCATGGGCGGCGGCATGCCGCCGATGCGCTGATCGCACTAAAGCCCTTCCCTTTTTCGTAACTTTCGCTAAAATGCCGGGTTTACCGCGCCCGCTTCTCGCGCGCGCCTTGCCGGCATACGGCATTCTGGAGCTCGTAATATGGTTAAGATTCGTCTTTCGCGCGGTGGCGCCAAGGGCCGTCCGTTTTATCACGTCGTCGTGACCGACCAGCGCAGCCCGCGCGACGGTCGCAACATCGAGCGTGTCGGCTATTACAACCCGGTCGCTTCGGGTGCCGACAAGCGCCTCGAGCTCGACGTCGCCAAGGTCCAGGCCTGGGTGGCCAAGGGTGCACAGCTGACCGACAAGGTCCGTGCGCTCGTGAAGGAAGCCGGCAAGCTGGCTGCCTGATGTCGCTGGAGTCCGGTAAGCGCGTCCGTCTCGGGCGCATTGTCGGGCTCTACGGCGTGCAGGGGCAGGTCAAGCTCGAAAGCTGGACCGACCCCCGCATCCAGATCTTCCGTTACCAGCCATGGCTGCTGACCGCGCCGGGCGTGGAAAAGGAGATCGACGGAATCCGCGGACGCGCGCAGGGCAAAGGCCTCGTGGCCACCCTGCCGGGTATCGAGGATCGCGACCAGGCGACAGCGCTCATCGGGTGTGAGATCACGGTCTCCCGCGATGCGCTCCCGCCTCCTGCTCCCGGCGAGTTCTACTGGACCGATCTCGAAGGCCTCGAGGTCGTTACCACGGAAAACGTCATGCTGGGTCGGGTCAACCATCTATTCGCCACCGGTGCCAACGATGTCATGGTGGTGAAGGACGGCGAGAGGGAGCGGTTGATTCCATTCGTCCAGGGCCCCTACGTGCATTCGGTCGATTTCGACGCCGGGCGCATCGTGGTGGACTGGGACCCCGAGTTCTAGGCAACGACACCAGGTCATGCGCATCGATGTGGTCTCGTTGTTTCCCGACTTCATCCGCCAGTCGGCGGCGGTCGGGGTGGTCGGCAGGGCGCAGCAGCGCGAGTTGTTACGGGTAGAAACCTGGAACCCTCGCGATTTCGCCCCCGACAGGCATCGCACCGTGGACGGTCGCCCCTTCGGCGGTGGACCTGGCATGGTCATGTTGATCGATCCCTTGCGGGCGGCGCTTGCCGCGGTTCGCGAGGCCGCACCGGAACCGGTGCATGTGATTTACCTCAGCCCGCAAGGTGCGCGGCTGACGCAGAAGAGGACCGAAGCGCTGGCGAGCCTGCCGCGAATCGCCCTGATCTGTGGACGTTACGAGGGCGTGGACGAACGCCTGCTGGAGCACGAGGTCGACGAGGAGCTCTCGATCGGCGATTATGTGCTGTCCGGTGGGGAGCTTGCCGCAGCAGTCGTCATCGATGCGGTGGGTCGTCTTCAGGAGGGTGCGTTGAACGACGCGCAATCCGCCCAGCAGGACTCCTTCTCGGATGGCCTGCTGGACTGCCCGCATTACACCCGTCCCGAGCATCACGATGCCTGGGGTGGCGTGCCGGAGGTGCTGCTTTCCGGCGATCACGCGGCTATTCGCCGCTGGCGTCGAAAACAGTCGCTGGGTCGTACCTGGCTGCGCCGGCCGGATCTGCTAACGCAGCGTGCGCTCGATGATGAATCGAGGGCATTGCTGGATGAATTCCGCCGTGAATACGCACGGCCAAACGGTGCGGCCGGAAACGACCGCCGTAATAAAAATTGACAGGTGTGCCATGAACAAACTCCTCCAACAGTTCGAAGCCGAGCAGATCACCCGCCAGCTGCCGGATTTCGGTCCTGGCGACACCGTGATCGTCAACGTCAAGGTGAAGGAAGGTAACCGCGAGCGCGTCCAGGCGTTCGAAGGTATCGTCATCGCCAAGCGCAGCCGCGGCCTGCACTCCGCTTTCACCGTGCGCAAGATCTCGCACGGCACCGGCGTCGAGCGCGTGTTCCAGTCGCACAGCCGTGCCATCGACTCGGTCGAAGTCAAGCGTAAGGGCAAGGTCCGCGGCGCCAAGCTGTACTACCTGCGCGGTCTGGAAGGCAAGGCTGCCCGCATCAAGGAAGACATCGCCGCCGCCGCTGCTGCGAAGGTCGCCAAGAAGGCTGCCGCCGCGTCCGCCGCCGCTGCCGCCGCCGAGTAATCGGCTGCCGCAAGGCGCAACAAAAAGCCCGCGAGCGATCGCGGGCTTTTTGCTTTGGTCGGTTGCACAGCGCCTTGCGTGTCTGGTGTACCTGCGTGTCCGGCGTAGGAGCGCACGATGTGCGCGGGCCATGACATGAAGCTGGCGCGCCAGCCCGATGGTCTTCGCGAAAAGATGTCGCGCACAGCGTGCGCTCCTACACCGGCATGTATTCTTCGGCGAGCACCTTGGCGGGTTCCTGCAGGAAGTTGCCCTGGACGAAGTCGACGCCGCAGGCGAATAGCAGCGACGTGCTGACGGCGTCTTCCACCCACTCGGCAATCGTCTGCTTGCCCGAGACGTGGCCTTCCTTGCAGATTTCGGCGATTTTCTTCTGGTTTTCCGGGTGCTGCGGAAGGTCGGTCATGAAGTTGCGATCGATCTTCAGGTAATCGGCTTCGATGTGGCTGAGGATCTGGAACGAGTTGAGGCCCGAGCCGAATTGCTCGATGCCGAACTTGCCGCCGGCCTTGCGCCATCCCGAGACGAACTCCTGCGTGGGACGCAGGCTGGTCAGCACCTTCGATTCCGGCATCTCGATGACCAGGGTGCTCCGTCGCAGCTGGGCGGCTTCCAGGCGACGGCAAAGCCAGGGCAGCAGGTCACGGTCTTCCAGTGACTGCTGGGTCATCTTCACGAAATACGTGGTGGTCATGCCGTCGTTCTCGCGGTGCATCAGCGCGTCGATGGCGTGGCCCAGCACCCAGCGGTCGATCGCCGGCAGCAGGCCGTTGCGCTCGGCCACCGCGAAGAAGTACGAAGGCAGCACGTCGCCCTTGGGGCCACGCATGCGGACCAGGATCTCGTAGAACTCGCCGGCGGCATCCTGCAGGCTGATGATCTGCTGGTGGTAAAGGCGCAGGCCGTCCTTGGACAGCGCGTCGCGGACGAGGTCGAGCCAGTATTGCTCTCGCTCCGCGTCCGCTTTCTCGCGGGCGCTCGGGTCGTGCAGCTCGACGCGGTTGCCACCCTGGTTCTGGGCGTTGCGCAGCGCCGCGCTGGCCTGGTGCAGCACGGTATCGCTGTTGGCGTTCTTCTCGGCGAGCAGGGTGCCGCCGATGGTGATCGTGACGGTCAGTGAGCGCGACCCGGCGTCGAAGATGTGTTCGGAAATAGCAGTGCGCAGCCGCTCGGTCAGCGCGGCGTGTTCCAGGTCGCCGCGCGGGGACAGCACCAGGCCCAACGTGTGGTCGCCCAGCACGCCGGCCACGTCGTCCTCGTCGATGGACTCGGCGATACGCGCGGCGATGGCGGCCAGCAGCGGGTCGGCGTTGCCGATGCCGGCGCTGGTGACGATGTCCCTCCAGTTGTCGGGCTCGATCAGCAGCACGGCCTGGCCCTCGCGACCGGCCGCGGCGGCGGCCACGGCCTCGTCGACGTGCTCCAGCGTGCGCGCCCGGTTGAACAGGCCGGTGACCGGGTCGCGCTGCAACTGTGCGACCAGGGCGGCATCGACGATCTGCTGGCGGAAGACGATCTGCAGGCAGGTCTCGCCTTCGAACGTGGCGTGGGCGAACTCGACCAGGGAGGTGAATGTGCTGCCGTCGTCGCGGCGGGCCAGCAGTTCGACCGGGGGTGGCGACTTGTCGCCCTTGGACAGGCTGCGCAGCGTGGCCTTGAAGGCGTCGGCGTGGGTGCCGGCGATCAGGTCGAGGATGGGCAGGCCGAGGATGTCGTCCATCTCGGCAAAGCCGAAGGCTTCCAGGTAGGCCTGGTTGACGCGGACATGCATGCCCTCGTGCACATAGGCGATGGCGTCGCGCGAGGAATCCAGCAGCGAGTCGCAGCGGCGCTCCGTCTCGCGCAGGGAGGTTTCCAGGCGGCGCACCTGGCGGCGCGTGGAGAGGGATTCGAACTCGCGCTCGGTGATGGCCAGGATCTGGTCCGGGCGCCCGCGGGGGGCCACGCCCCGGCAGCCGGCGGCGATCAGCTCGGCCACGGCGTCGTCGCGCAGGGTGTCCACGATGGCGATCAGGGCGAGGTCGCGGCCGCTGGCATTCAACTGGCGCATGACCGCCGTGGGCTCGACGCCGGCGACGTCGGGATTCATCAGCACCAGATCGGGGACCAGCTCGTCGAGGGACGCCTGGATGCCCTCGGCGTCCGTCGCCCGGGCCGGCCTGACCGCCACGCCGCCATTGCGCAGCACGTTGATCAAAAGCTCGGCGTCTTCCACCGAGTCTTCGATGAAGAGGATCCTGATGACGTTGTCGTGTTTCATGCCGTTCCGGTTGCCGCTGGCCTACCCGACGAGCCCGTGCCCCGGCCCGCTCCCCCCGTGTCGCGGCCCGGCTTTTCAGGGCCGGGCAAGGGACATACTAGCGCGCGAAATCGGCAATAGGGCGCTTGGCGGGATCGCCTGGCAGTTCACGCACCAGTTTGGGAACGAGGTAGCCCGGCAGTCGCCCTCGCAGGCTGTCGATGAGGCGCAGGGCGTGCGCGTCGTCCACCTCGAAGTGGGTGGCGCCGGCCACCTTGTCGAGCTGGTGCAGGTAATAGGGCAGCACCCCGGCCGCGAACGAGCGCTCGCTCAGGCTGGCCAGCGCGTCGGCGTCGTCGTTCACACCGCGCAGCAGCACGGACTGGTTGAGCAGGGTGGCCCCGGCGTCGCGCAGGCGTCCGCATGCGGCATCCACGGCGTCGTCGAACTCGTTGGCGTGGTTGGCGTGCAGCACCACCACCTTCTGCAGGGGCAGGGCCCCCAGCCAGTCGGTGAACTCGGCGTCCACCCGCTCGGGCAATACGACGGGCAGGCGGGTGTGAATGCGCAGCCGGATGACGTGGGGCAGGGCGGCCAGGCCACGGGTCAGCTCCGCGAGCTTGTGCGTGGCCAGCGACAGCGGATCGCCCCCGGACAGGATGATTTCACGGATGGAGCTATCCGCCCGGACGTGGGCCAGGGCGTCGCGCCACTGCGCGGCGGCGGCGATTTCCTCGCCATAGGGAAAGTGGCGGCGGAAGCAGTAGCGGCAGTTGACTGCGCAGCTGCCACTGGCGATCAGCAGCGCCCGGCCGTCGTACTTGTGCAGGAGGCCCTGCCCGGCCTTCGCCGCCATGTCGCCCACGGCGTCGACGGTGAAACCCTCGGCGGTGTCGTGCTCGGCGCGGCGGGGCAGCACCTGCAGCAGCAGGGGGTCGTTCGGATCGCCGGGACGCATGCGGGCCACGAAGCCGCGGGGCACGCGCAGGGGAAAGCCCGCATCGTCGGGCGGCAGGAGGTCCGGCCGGCCGGCGAGCCCCACCGCGGCGAGGAGTTCGCCCGCGTCGGTGATGGCTTCGCGCCATAGCTCGCGCCAGGCCCTGGCGGGCGGCGATAGGCGTGACATGGGGCTTGCGGTTATCATTGCGGACCTTGGGTCGGGCCTTGCAGCCCATCACAGACCCCATTTTAACCGCCCAGCGGGGCGGATATCACTCCGGAGCAGATACAGATGGGCATGCTTGGCCTCAACGACGTCAAAACGGGCAAGAAGATCATCCACAACGGCGATCCCTGGATCATCACCGAAGCGGACTTCGTCAAGCCGGGCAAGGGCCAGGCGTTCACCCGTATCCGCATCCGCAACCTCAAGGACGGCCGCACCACCGAGCAGACGCTGAAGTCCAGCGATTCCTACGAAGAGGCCGATGCCGTCGATACCGACGCCAGCTTCTCGTACGTCGAGGGCACCGGCAACGACCGCGAGTGGATCTTCATGCAGAGCGAAACCTACGACCAGCACCGTGCCAGCCTGGCCGCCATGGGCGACGCCTGGAAGTGGCTCAAGGGTGACGAGGAATGCGTCATCACCCTCTTCAACGGCAACATCATCGCCGTGCAGGCGCCGAAGTTCGTCGAACTGAAGATCGTCGAGACCGACCCCGGCGTCCGTGGCGACACCTCGGGCGGCGGTGGCAAGCCGGCCACGCTGGAAACCGGCGCCGTGGTCCGCGTGCCCCTGTTCGTCAACCAGGACGAAGTCATCAAGGTCGATACCCGCACTGGCGAGTACGACAGCCGCGTCAAGTAAGGCCGTCCATCCCCGTTCGGCCGATCGGCACGGTGGCCTCCAGGGCACCGTGCCGCTTTTGTTTCGAGGCTCCCGTTTCCCCATCGAGGCCCCCGCATGAGCAACAGCCCCATTGAGATCGACCTGCTGATCGAGGCGCGCTGGGTCGTGCCCGTCGAGCCCCACGCGGTGGTCCTGAACGACCACGCGGTGGCCGTGCACGGCGGCGAGATCCTCGCCATCCTGCCGGCGGACCAGGCTCGCGCTGCCTACGCGCCGAAGGAGCGCGTGATACTCGACGAGCACGCGCTGATCCCCGGGCTGATCAATGCCCACACGCACAATCCCATGACGCTGCTGCGGGGCCTGGCGGACGACCTGCCGCTGATGACCTGGCTGCAGGAGCACATCTGGCCTGCCGAGGCCCGCGTGATGGGCCACGACTTCATCCGCGACGGGGTGGAGCTGGCGGTGGCGGAGATGATCCGTGGCGGCACCACCTGCGCCAACGAGAACTACTTCTTCCCTGATGTCATCGCGGCCACCTATCGCAAGATGGGCTTTCGCGCCGTCATCGGCCTGCCGGTGATCGACTTCCCCACGCCCTGGGCGAAGACCTCCGACGAATACTTCAGCCGCGCGCTGGAAGTGCACGACTCGCTCCAGGGCGAGCCGCTGCTGACCACGGCCTTCGTGCCGCACGCGCCGTACACCGTGTCCGACGAGAACTTCGAGCGCATCCGCGTGCTCTCCGATCAGCTCGACATTCCCGTGCACCTGCATACCCACGAGACTGCGCAGGAAGTGGAAGAGGCCGTGGCGAAGGACGGCATGCGTCCATTCGCGCGCCTGCAGAAGCTCGGCATCGTCAACGAGCGCCTGCTCGCCGTGCACATGACCCAGCTCACCGATGGCGAAATCGCCGCCTGTGCCGCCGCCGGCGTGTCGGTGGCGCATTGCCCGGAATCCAACCTCAAGCTGGCTTCCGGCTTCTGTCCCGCCGAGAAGCTGCGCGCCGCCGGCGTCAACGTCTGCATCGGCACCGACGGCTGCGCCTCAAACAACGACCTGGACATGTTCAGCGAGATGCGCACGGCCGCCCTGCTGGCGAAGGCCGTGGCGCAGGATGCCGCCGCGTTCGACGCAGCTTATGCGCTGCGCGCCGCCACGCTCAACGGTGCGAAGGCCATCGGCCTGGGTGACCGCGTCGGTTCCATCGAGCCGGGCAAGCGCGCCGACTTCGCCGCCGTACGCCTGGACGCGCTCGAAACCCAGCCGCTGTACCACGTCGCGTCGCAGCTGGTGTATGCCGCCGGTCGGCACCAGGTCAGTGACGTGTGGATCGACGGCCAGCGCAAGCTGTCCGGCGGCGAGCTGGTCGATGTCGATGTCGCCGGCATCCGCGAGAAGGCACGCGGCTGGCGCCAGCGCATCGCCGCCGGCGACGATGCCACCGATGCGTGACCCGAACCCTCGTCATTTTCCTGCTGCCCAAGCGTGGCGCGCCCGCAGCGCCCCGGAGGCCTGAACCATGCAAACCCAGAACCCATCGAACGTCAGCCCGGACGAGATCGCCCGCTTCGAAAAGCTCGCCGCACGCTGGTGGGACCCGGACGGTGAATCGCGTCCGCTGCACGACCTGAACCCCGTGCGCGCCGCCTACGTGGGCGCGCGCGCCAACCTGCGCGGCGCGCGGGTGGTCGATGTCGGGTGCGGTGGCGGCCTGCTCAGCGAGGCACTGGCCCGTGCCGGCGCGCAGGTGACGGCGATCGACCTCGGTGCCAAGCTGATCGAAATCGCGAAGCTGCACCTGTTCGAGTCCAACCTGCAGGTGGACTACCGCGTGCAGTCGTCGGAGGCACTCGCCGCCGCCGAGCCGGCCTCGTTCGATGTCGTCTGCTGCATGGAAATGATCGAGCACGTGCCCGATCCGCTGGTGCTGATCCGCGACCTGGCCGCCATGCTCAAGCCGGGTGGCCAGTTGTTCCTTTCCACGCTCAACCGCACGCCGCTCGCGTTCGGTGCGGCCATCGTGGGTGCGGAATACCTCATGCGCCTGCTGCCGCGCGGCACGCACCACTACGCGCAGTTCCTCAAGCCCTCCGAGGTGGCCGGCATGCTGCGCCGTTTCGATCTTGAGATCGAAGACCTCCGCGGGCTCGCCTATAACCCGCTGACGCGCAATGCCGCGCTGTCGTCCAACACGTCGGTGAACTACGTGCTGGCGGCCCGGAAGGGCGCGTGAGCGTGCTGTCGTTCAAGCCGGAAGGCGTGTTCTTCGACCTCGACGGCACGCTGCTGGACAGCGCGCTCGACCTGCACGCCGCCGTGGTCGACCTCTGCGCCGAACAGGGGGCCATGCCCCCGGCCTATGACGCGGTACGACCGGTGGTGTCGCGCGGATCGCGCGCGATCATCGCGGCGGCCATGCCGGGGCTGGATGCGGAGGCGATCCTGGCGCTCGTCCCTCGCTACCTGGAGATATACGAAAGCGGCCTGGCCCGCCACACGGTGCCCTTCGAGGGTATCGAGTCGCTGCTGGCCGGCATCGAGACCGCCGGCATGCGTTGGGGCGTGGTGACCAACAAGCCCGGTTTCCTCACCGATGCGCTGCTGCCACGTGCGGTGCCGCACTGGAAGCCCGCCGCCGTGGTCTCCGGCGACACGTTGCCGGTCAAGAAGCCCGATCCGGCGCCCGTGGTGCATGCCTGCGCCCTGGCCGGCTGCGCGCCGTCCCGCTCCGTGTTCGTCGGCGACGATCGCCGCGATATCGCCGCCGGCGCCGCCGCAGGGTGCTACACCGTCGCCGTGCGCTGGGGCTACCTCGACGGCGGCGACCCGGACACCTGGGAGGCCGACAGGGTCGTCGATCGTGTAAGCGACCTCGCTGCGTTGCTGGGCGTAGGGGAGGCGGTGGCGTGAGCGACGGCGCAACCCAGAGCTACATCGACAAGTGGCTGGCGGTGCAGCCGCAACAACGCATCGCGCTGGGCTTCGTCGATCCGGCCGTGCGCGACGAGCACGTGGCCCTTGCCGCCTTCGAACAGGAACTGATCGCTTCGGCCTACGGTATCCGCGAGCCGCAGGTGGCCGCCGCCAAGCTGCAGTGGTGGGCGGAGGAACTGTCCGGCGCGGCAGCCAGTGGCGGCCGGCATCCGCTGACCAAGCAGCTGTTCGCCAGCGAGCGGGCACGCCGAGTCCCGGCGGCGCTGTGGCTCGCGCCGGTGCTGGCCGCCATGGCGCAGCTGGAGCAGGGCACCTCGTCCGATTTTGCCGCCCAGATCGCGGCGGCACGCGGGCTGCACGGCGCCCTGGCCGCGCTCGAAACCGCATGGTGGTTCGGCCCCGAGGCCTCCGCCGAAGCCGCGACCCGCGTGGCGACCTTGTCGCACCTGGTCTTCGCGCTGTCGCGGCTGGAACTGGACGCCGAGCGCGAACGTCTGCCCTTGCCCATGTCGCGACTGGCGCGTCACGGATTGTCGCGCGGCCAGTTGAAAACGGATGCGCCGGCGCGCCGCGACGCCATCCGCGCGCAGTTGCAGGAGCTGGCTGCTGGCCTGCGCGACGCACTGTCGCTGGATGCCCCGCTGAGCACGTTCCGTGGCCTGGAGGGCCGCACCGCGCTGGCCACCGCCCGTGGTGCCGCGCGGGCCCGCGAGCCGTTCACCGAGCTGCATCGGCGGCAGTCGCGCACGGGCCCGGCGACAGCCATCCGCGCCTGGCTGGCCGCACGTCACGCGGGACGATTGGGCTGAACACACCGTTTCCCGGCACTCACCATTGAGCCCACGCGCTGGGCCCCCATTTCGGCACGGTCAGGCCGGACAACCCGGTCCCCAGGATATCCACGATGTACATCCACGAGTCTCCCACCCGCCTGTTGCCCGACGTCGCGTCGCAGGACCATGCACTCGCCCTCGGCACGCTCGACTGGGTGGGCATGGACGGCATGGAAATGCCGGTGGCGTTCGATGCCGGTGACGGTGACATCCGCTCCACGGGCGCCCGCGTGGGTGCTTTCGTCAACCTGGTCAAGGCCGAGGCCCGCGGCATCCACATGTCGCGGCTGTACCTGCTGGTCTCCGAGGCGCTGGGCGCCGGTCCGCTGACGATCGCCGGTGTCCGGGCGTTGCTGGAGGCCTTCCTCGCCTCGCACGAAGGCCTGTCCGACCATGCCCGCGTGACCATCGCTTTCGAGCACCTGGTGCGGCGGCCGGCCCTGCGCAGCGAGAACAGCGGCTGGCGCGCCTATCCGATCACCGTCGACGCCACCCTGAGCCAGGGTGCGTTCCGTCTGGAGATCACCACGGACGTGGTGTATTCCTCGACATGCCCAGCCTCCGCAGCCCTGTCCCGTCAGCTGATCCAGGACAACTTCGCCAGCACGTTCTCGTCCGGCCAGTCGCTGGACCGCGACACCGTGCTCGCCTGGCTGGGCACGGAGAAAGGTGTGCTGGCCACGCCACATGCGCAGCGCAGCACGGCCACCCTCCGCCTGTGCCCCGCCGGTGAGGGCGTGTTCCCGCTGATCGGCCTCATCGACCAGGTCGAGCATGCGCTGGGTACTCCCGTGCAGACGGCGGTCAAGCGCGCCGACGAACAGGCCTTCGCCCTGGCCAACGGCCAGAACCTGATGTTCTGCGAAGATGCCGCCCGCCGCATCCAGAAGACCCTGGAAGCCGCCCCCGACGTGGCCGACTTCCACATCCGCGTCGCCCACCACGAAAGCCTGCACCCCCACGACGCCGTCGCGTTCGCCCGCAAGGCGCGGTAAGGCGCCCTTGCGGCGCCGCAGCTCCCTTCAGCGAATCCCCGGCAGCAACAACGGATCGAGCCGTGTGCCGAACCAGTTGAAGCCCCAGTGCACGTGCGGCCCGGTGGCGCGTCCCGTCTTGCCGGCCGCGCCGATCACCTGGCCCTGCTTCACGTGCTCGCCCACGGTCACGTCGATGCGCGACAGGTGCAGGAAGTTGGACGACAGTCCGAAGCCATGGTCGAGCAGCACCGTGCCGCCCGTGAGGTACAGGTCGGGCTTGGCGAAGGTGATGACGCCATCGGCCGGTGCCTTCACCGGCGTGCCCTCGGGAACGGCGATATCCATACCCGAATGCGGGGCCTTGGGATCGCCGTTGTAGATACGCTGGTTGCCGAAGCGGCCACTGATCCTTCCCTTCACAGGCCAGATGAACCCGTGGGTGAAGTCTTCGCGGGTGTCGTCGCGGTTGCGTGCGGCGACCACCTCGGCCTGCTCGCGCTCGATCCGTGCGGCGATCTCCGGCGGCGGATTCACGGTGGTCGGCGGCACGCCCTCCACGCGCTCGATCGGCCAGTCGCGCGGGGTGACACCGACCTGGCGCTTCGTCCCGTCCACGACCACGACCAGCGGGCCCTTCTCGTCGCGCCCGGCACCGAACACGAACACGCCGTCGTCGCCCACGTGCACCGGTTTGCCGGCAACGGTGACCCGCGCGCCCGGGGGTGCGTGGGCGATCACCAGGCCGCCCTGCGACACGCTGACGGGCAGGTCGGGAACGGCGGCCGATGCCGCCGCGACCGAGAACAGGGCGAGCGCCGTGCTTACGATCCTTCTCATCGGTCGAACGTCAGGCGCTGGCCACGGACAGTGCCATCGACGGTCTTGCCGTCCCACACGCGCTGGCCGTTGACGAAGGTCGAGACGATGCTGCTGGAGAACGTCTCGCCTTCGAACGGCGACCAGCCGCACTTGGAGAGGACTTCTTCGCGGGTAACCGTGTGCGGTTTGTTCGGGTCGACAAGGACCAGGTCGGCCGCGTAGCCCTCGCGCAGGAAGCCGCGGTTCTCCACGTCGAACAGTTTGGCAGGGGCGTGGCATACGGCCTCGACCACGCGCTCAAGGGTCAGTTTGCCTTCGGTCACGCGCTGGAGCGCCGCCTGCAGGGCGAACTGGACCAGCGGCAGGCCGGACGGCGCCTTGTCGTACTTCTGTTCCTTTTCTTCCAGCAGGTGCGGGGCGTGGTCGGTGGCGAGCACGTCCAGGCGGCCTTCGGCCAACGCCTCGATGATGGCCTCGCGGTCGGACGCGTCCTTGATCGCCGGGTTGCACTTGATGAACGAGCCCTTTGCCTCGTAGTCGGCCCTGCCGCCGAAATGCAGGAAGTGCACGCAGGTTTCCGCGGTGATCCGCTTGCCTTCGATCGGGCCGGGCTCGAACAGGGCCAACTCGTCGGCGGTGGAGATATGCAGCACGTGCAGGCGGGTGTTGTGCTTCTTCGCGAGCGAGATGGCCAGCCGGGTGGACTTGATGCACGCCTCGCGCGAGCGGATGTGCGGGTGCTCCCACATCGGGATGTCGTCGCCGTACTTCTCATGGGCCTTGGCGAGGTTCACGTCGATCATCGGCGTGTCCTCGCAGTGGGTGATGATCGGCGTGGGCGCGTCGCGGAAGATGTGATCGAGGGTTTCCGGGTTGTCGACCAGCATGTTGCCGGTGGATGCGCCCATGAACACCTTGATGCCCGGCGCGGCCTTGGGGTCCAGCGCGCGGATGGCCTCGAGGTTGTCGTTGCTCGCCCCCATGTAGAAGGCGTAATTGACGACCGACGATTTGGCGGCCAGGTCGTATTTGTGTTCCAGGGAGTCGCGATCCAGCGCGGGCGGCTTGGTGTTGGGCATTTCCATGAAACTGGTGATGCCGCCGGCGGCACAGGCGCGCGATTCACTGGCCAGGTCGGCTTTCTGTGTGAGCCCCGGCTCGCGGAAGTGCACCTGGTCGTCGATCATGCCGGGCAGCAGCCAAAGGCCGGTGGCGTCGATGACCTGTTCGTCACGCTCCGTTGCCAGGTCCTGCGCAATGGTCGCGATTTTTCCGCCACGTACGCGCACGTCGGCCTTGAACCGGCGGCCTTCGTTGATCAGTTCGGCGTTCTTGATGAGCCAGGCATCAGTCATGGGTATGCACTCCTTGGGCGCCGCAGCGGCGCAGGACGAATTGTTCGGGGACGGGGTCGTGGCCGCCTTCACACAGCGGCTGGCAGCGCAGGATGCGCCATAGTCCCAGGATCGAGCCGCGCAGTGGCCCGAACCGGGCGATGGCGACGCGGGTGTAATCGGAACAGGATGGATGGAAGCGGCATCGGGCCCCGAGGAGGGGACTGAGCCACCGTTTGTAGAAGGAAAGCAGTATCAGGAGAAGGCGGGTCACAATCAGTCCGGTGCCTACCGGCGTAAGCCAGGGCACAGTATCCCAGAAGAGAGGTTGCTGGGGTAACGCATCTGGGCTATAACACCCCGCCGCCACGGCCACCGAGGTGAAGGATATGGCGAAAAACGCTAGCAGTTCCGCAGCCGCCAAGGGCGCCGCCAAGAAGGGCGGGTCAGGCGATGTGACGTCGGCCAGGACGCCGGCCAGCAAGGCGGTGGCCAAGGCCGCAACGAAGACGACCGCGCCCGCGGCGAAGAAGGCTGCGCCCGCGCCGGCCGCGAAGCCCGTGGGCAAGCCGGCGGCGCCCACCGCCAAGGCCGCCGCGAGCAAGGGCGCTCCTGCCAAGGCCGCCACCGCGAAGGCCCCGGCCAAGGCGGCAGCCAACAAGGCGGCATCCACCCACGCTGCCGTCGGCAAGCCCGCCGCCGGCAAGTCGGCTCCGGCCGCTGCCAAGGCGCCGTCGAAGCCGGCCGCTGCCGCCGCCAAACCGGCCGTCACGGCGGCCGCGACGAAATCCAAGGCGCCGGCCAAGGCCGGGCCCGCACCCGCTTCCCCGCCGGCGGCGAAACCCTCCGCCCCGGTCCATGACGCACCGACGCCCGTGAAGGGCAGGACCGCCTCCGCGGTCGGCAGCGCAACCTCATCCAGTAACGAGAAGTCCACGCACCCCAGCATGAACAGCACCGCTCCCCAATCCCCCGACAATGGCATCACGCGCGAGGACGGCCGTTACGCACTGCCGGCTTCGACTCTCATCGACCTGCCCAAGGGCTACAAGCCCGGCCCGGACGAGGAGTACATGAATCCTCGTCACCTGGCTTATTTCCGCAACAAGCTGAAGGACTGGCGCGACCAGCTGGTCGAAGAATCCCGCCAGACCATGGACAACCTCCGTGAGGAAGTCCGCGACGTGGGCGACGAGGCCGAGCGCGCCACGCGTGAAACCGAGAACTCGCTCGAACTGCGCACCCGCGACCGCTATCGCAAGCTCATCTCCAAGATCGACAAGGCCCTGCGCCGGATCGAGGAAGGCCGTTACGGCTTCTGCGAAGAGACCGACGAGGAAATCGGTGTGGAGCGTCTCGACGCCCGCCCGATCGCCACGCTCACCCTCGATGCGCAGGAGCGCCGCGAGCACCTGCAGAAGCAGATGGGCGACTGACCGTCACCCGTTCCGCTTCGGCATGAAAGAGCCCGCGAGCGATCGCGGGTTTTTTTTATGTCACTCAGCCATAGGCTGCACCTGCTGGCGCACCGCCTCCAGCAACAGCGTGGCCAGGCGGCTCGCCGGCGCCTCGGAGTGGGCCTGCGCGCGATACAGCACGAGTGAAATCTTCGGCAGTGCCGGCAGCGACAGCACGGCGCGGTCGAGCGCGCGCACATGCGAGGGTAGCCCGAATGGCGTGCGCACCGTGAGGCCGAGGCCTGCCGACGTGGCGGCCCACAACGCGGCCAGGCTGGCACTGCCGAAGGCCCGGCGCCAGGGCAGGCCGGCACGGTCGAGCGCGGTGATGACGATCTCGCGCAACGGGCACGGCGCGTCGAGCATGATCAGCGGTAACGGCTCTTTGCTCTTGGGTCGACGCGGGCCGGAGCCACCGTGCTCGCGTTCCGTCCACCAGGGGGCATCGACCCGCTCAGCCGCCGTCGGGCCGATCCATAACAAGGGGAGCCGCGCCACGCGCTCGGCGTACGGAGATAGGGGCTGGTCGCCCGCGTCCCACGCCAGCGCCAGGTCGAGCTGCCCCAGTTCGAGGCGCTCGCGCAACTCGCCGCTGCGCGCCACGCAGGCCTCGATGCGCACCTTGGGGTGCGCGCGCGCGAAGCGCCCCAGCACGGCCGGCAGCAATGTCTCGCCGAAGTCTTCCTGCAAGCCCAGCCGCACCCAGCCCTGCAAGTCGGCGCCGCGCATGGCGGCGCCGGCTTCGTCGTTGAGTTCAAGCATGCGGTGCGCGTAGGCCAGTAGTGTCTCGCCAGCGTCTGTCAGTGCCAGGCCACGCCCCTTCTTGCGGAACAGCACCGTGCCGGCCTGCGACTCCAGCTTCTTCAGCTGCGCGCTCACGGCAGAGGTCGAACGCCCCAGCCTGTCGGCCGCGCGCGCGTAGCTGCCAAGGGCGATGCCGGTGGAGAACGTGCGCAGCACATCGAGATCGAGCATCACCTGGCCCGTAGGCAGCGTCATGTTTATCGTCCTGTTTTTCAGGACTAATATCGCATTATTTTCTGATTTTCAAAACCTTCGAAGCGGCGGAGACTGCGTCGCATCATGACCTTATCGACGTGTTCTTCGACGTACCCACCGCGCCATCGCTGGAAGGTGCTGGCCGCTGGGGTGGCCGCCAACGCAGCGTTTTCCGTGGCCTTCAGCGGCATTCCCATGACAGCGGTGCTCATGCGCACCGGCTACCGGCTCGACAACGCCACCCTCGGCCTGGTGCTCGGCCTCATGGGCCTGGGTATCGCGGTGAGCGAACTGCCGTGGGGCCTGTTGACCGACCGCTGGGGAGACAGGCCCGTGCTGCTGACCGGCCTGGGCAGTACCGCGCTCGCACTCGTGGCGATGGCGCTCTGGGCCGCGCCGACTGCGCGGCACATCCCCGGCCTCGGCGTGCTGGGGGCGGGGCTGTTGCTGGTCGGCCTGCTGGGCGGCAGCGTGAACGGTGCGAGCGGCCGTGCGGTGATGACCTGGTTCGACGCCAGCGAGCGCGGGCTTGCGATGAGCATCCGCCAGACCGCCGTGCCGCTGGGCGGTGGTATCGGCGCGCTGGTGCTGCCGTATGTGGCGCTGCACTTCTGCTTTGCCGCGCTCTACGGCCTGCTGGCCGTGCTGTGCGGGCTGGGCGCAGTGATGAGCTGGGCCTGGGTGCATGAGCCGGGCACCAAGTCTAGCGTGGCCGACGCAGTCCTCTCGTCTAACGCATCAAAAAAAGGCCCGCTGCGAGATGCGCGCGTGTGGCGCATCGTGCTGGGCATCGGCGGCCTCTGTGCGCCACAGTTCGCCGTGCTGTCCTTCGGCACCGTCTTTCTGCACGACTTCGGTCATGCAGGCCTTGCGACGGTCACTGCCACCATGGTGTTCACGCAGGTCGGCGCGATGGTGATGCGCGTGTGGAGCGGCCGTTGGACCGACCGTCATCGCAACCGACCCGCCTACTTGCGGGCCTGCAGCGCACTCAGCGTGCTGCTGTTCGCGGGACTTGCGGTGCTGGTGATGGCCGCGGGCACGCATGCCGCCGACTCGGGGGCGCTGCGCGTCGCACTGGTTGTATTGCTGGGTTTGAGCGGTGTTTGCGTCTCGGCATGGCACGGCGTCGCCTACACGGAGCTCGCCACGCTGGCCGGTGCGGCGCGTGCGGGCACCGCCTTGGGCATGGCGAACACCAGCGTGTTCCTGGTGTGCTTTGTCACGCCTTTCTCGATCCCCTACCTGCTCGCGTATCAGGGCTGGCCGATGGTGTGGCTCGCCGCAAGCGCCTGTGCGCTGGTAGCGATGCCATTGCTGGTGCCGCGTGCCGAACGCCTTCCCGCGCATGCGTGAGAGGAACCGTTTTTACGTCTCCAGCGCCTGGGCGGCCTGGGCCTTGAGCTTCACCAGCATGGCCGCCAGGCCGTTGGAGCGGGTGGGCGAAAGGTGCTTGGCCAGGCCGATGTCCTGGATGAAGGTGGGCTCGGTCTCCACGATCTCCCGCGCGGAACGGTCGGAATACACGCGCAGCACCAGCGCGATCAGCCCCGACACGATGGCGGAATCGCTGGCGGCGTCGAAGTGCATGCGTGAGGCGTCACCCGACGGAATCAGCCAGACCATGGACTGGCAGCCATGCACGCGGTGCGCTTCCGTCTTCCACTCATCGGGAAACGCGGCCAGCTGTCGGCCGAGGTCGATGAGGTACTGGTAACGTTCCGTCCAGTCGCTGAAGAACGCGAATTCCTCCGCGATGGCGGTCTGGGCCTCCGAGGCCGTGGCTTCGATAGGCGTGCTCATGCCTTCACCACGCTCCAGCGCGTGCCCTGTGCGCTGTCCTCGATGGCGATGCCCAGCGCCTTGAGCTGGTCGCGGATGGCATCCGATCGCGCAAAATCCTTCGCCGCTCGTGCGGCCCGGCGCTCTTCCAGCAGGGCCTCGACGGCCGCTTCGTCCACGGCATCGCCCGGGTTGCCCTGGCGGAACCAGGCTTCCGGATCGTCCTGGAGCAGGCCGAGCAGGGCTGCGCCGCCGAGCAGGGCCGCCTTGGCCGGGCCTCGCTCCGCGCCGCTGGCGCGCCGCGCCGTGTCCACCAGCTGGGATATCTCGGCCAGGGCCTGCGGCGTGTTGAGGTCGTCGCACAGTGCCGCCTCGACGGTGGCTGGCACCACCGGCGCCCCGGCATCCACGTCGGCCATGTCGCGTAGCGCGCCATACCAGCCGTCCAGCGTGCGCACCGACTGCGTCAGCGCGCTGTCGGACCAGTCGAGCGGCTGGCGGTAATGGCCGCGCAGCAGCATCAGGCGGAGGGCCTCGCCGGGGTGCCGCGCCAGCAGCTCGTGCAGCTGCAGTACATTGCCGATCGACTTGGACATCTTCCGGCCGTCGAACGTCAGCATGCCGTTGTGCAGCCAGTAGCGGGCGAATGTCTTGCCCCCGTGGGCGCAGACGCTCTGGGCGATCTCGTTCTCATGGTGGGGGAAGGTGAGATCCACGCCACCGGCATGGATGTCGATGGTCTCGCCCAGGTGCGCCTCGCTCATGGCCGAGCACTCGATATGCCAACCGGGACGGCCACGACCCCAGGGGCTGTCCCAGCCGGGCAGGGAGGCATCGGACGGCTTCCACAGCACGAAGTCGCCGGGGCTCTTCTTGTACGGGGCCACCTCGACCCGCGCACCCGCGATCAGGTCGTCCGGATCGCGACCGGAGAGTGCGCCGTACTCGGCATACGATTCCACATGAAAGAGCACATGACCTTCGGCGGCGTAGGCGTGCCCGGACGCGACCAGTCGCTCGATCATCCCGACGATCTGCGGGATGTGGTCCGTGGCGTGGGGCTCGACATCCGGCGGCGCCACGCCCAGGCGGGCCATGTCCTGACGGAAGGCCTCGGTGTAACGCGCGGTGATCTGGCCGATGGGCACGCCCGCCGCGCCCGCGGCGGCATTGATCTTGTCGTCCACATCGGTGATGTTCCGCGCGTAGACCAGCGTCGGGTAATGGCGGCGGATCAACCGCGCCAGGACGTCGAACACCACCGGCGGACGGGCATTGCCGATGTGGATGTAGTTGTAGACGGTGGGCCCGCAGACATACATGGTCACCCGGTCCGGGTCGAGCGGGATGAACGCTTCCGTGCGGCGCGTCAGGGTGTTGTAGAGCGAGATCGGCATGCGGGAATCCATGAACGTGCGCGGTGGGTGACCGGCCGTGAATACTAGCAAGGCCAGCGCCCGGGCGGGCGCACGCACGATGGCGCGTTCGGTTGACATCAAATGTGACGACGCGGGCCGGGAGTTCTAAGCGTGGATTCAGCGTTAACTTGTTGAAATACACATCAGTAGGCGCGCCTGTGCGCCTGGCTGGAGGTTTTCCTACATGTCTCGCCTGCTTATCCCTGCGCTCATCCTCGCCGTTTTCGCCTCTGGCGTCAGCGCCCAGGACGGGCGGTATGCGCCTCCGCCCCCGCCGGGTCCGGTCGGCCCGGACGACAACACCCATTTCGGTTGGGCCGATGTCCTGCGTGTGGACCCGGTCTACGGCGTCGCGCGGGTCGAAACGCCGCGCCAGGAGTGCTACGACCAGCCGGTCGTGCGTCGCGAGTCCAGCGGCAACAGCACCGCCGGCACCATCCTGGGCGCCGTGGTCGGTGGCGTGCTGGGCAATACCGTCGGCCATGGTGATGGCCGCAAGGCCGCCACGGTCGTCGGCGCGGTCGCCGGCGGCGCGGTCGGCAACGGCATCGCCCGCAATGGCGATCGCACCTACGAAGGCACGGAAACCCGCTGCCGCGACGTCAGCTCGGTCTCGGAGCAGCGTCGCATCGCGGGCTACGATGTCGAGTACCGCTACCGGGGCGAGGTCTACGTCTCGCGCCTGAACTACGACCCGGGCGAGCGCCTACGGGTACGGGTGAGCGTGGCGCCGGCGGACTGACCGGCCTAGGGCACGGTAGCGACGAAAAGGCCACGAGCGATCGTGGCCTTTTTGTTGGCACCATGTGCCTGTTTCCGCCTTCCGCGCCTTCCGCGCCATTCGTAACCACGTAGGAGCGCACGATGTGCGCGAAAAGCCAACAAAGCGGTGAAGCGGTGAAGCGGTGAAGCGGTGAAGCGGTACCGCTCGAGCAAGAGCCGGCGGGTAGCCCCCTCGGGGCCACGCCTACGGCGACCCGTCAAGGAAGGGCCGCTCTGCGGCCGTTTATCTATTGCCCTTCGGGCCGGGTCGGGCTTCGAACGGAGGTTTCCGATTCGACATCCTGTCTCAGCGGAAACGGCCGGCCGTCCTGGCCGGCCCCCTTCGGGCTTTTTCCGTTCG
>NZ_JARVRT010000039.1:0-52222 GCF_030209605.1 Luteibacter sp. ME-Dv--P-043b | reverse complement strand
TAGCGGGTCGCCGCAGGCGTGGCCACGAGGGTGGCACCCGCCGGCTCTTGCTCCAAAGCCCAAAGCCAAACGCGACGCCGAAGGCGAGCCCTAAATATCCAAAAAAGCCAAAAAAAAACCTCGCGAATCTCTCGCGAGGTTTTTCAAGAACAAACAAACCTTACGCCGTAGCGCGAATACGCTCCACGATCGCATCACCGAAGGTATCCGTGGTACCCGTACCACCGACATCCGGCGTCGTGCGATCACGGGCATCCATCACATCGCGGATCGCGCTGCGCAGGCGGGTAGCCTTGGCAACCATGTCGAGGTGATCCAGCATATCCGCCGCGGCAAGCAGCAGCGCACAGGGGTTGGCCTTCTTCTGACCCGCGATATCCGGCGCCGAACCGTGCACGGCCTCGAAGATGGCCGCGTCCTTGCCGATGTTGGCGCCCGGCGCGAGGCCCAGGCCACCGACCAGACCGGCACACAGGTCGGACAGGATGTCACCGAAAAGGTTGGTGGTGACGATCACGTCGAACTGGTACGGGTTCATCACCAGCTGCATGCAGGCGTTGTCCACGATCATCTCGTTGAACTCGATGTCCGTGTAATCCTTGGCCACTTCACGCGCCACCGTCAGGAACAGACCCGACGAGGTCTTCATGATGTTGGCCTTGTGCACCGCCGTGACCTTCTTGCGGCCCTTCTGGCGGGCCATCTCGAACGCGTAGCGGCAGATGCGCTGCATGCCCGGGCGGGTGTTGCGGATCATCGACACGGCCACTTCGTTGTCGCCCTCGCCCGTCTGCGTCTGGCCTTCGGCGAGGTACGCGCCTTCGGTGTTCTCGCGCACGGTGATGATGTCGATGTTCTCGAAGCGCGCCTTGGTGCCCGGGAAGCTGATCGCCGGACGCACGTTGGCGTAGAGGTCGAACTTGCGGCGCAGGGTGACGTTGATCGAGGTGAAGCCGCCGCCGATCGGGGTGGTCAGCGGCCCCTTCAGGGCGACCTTGTGCTTGGCGATGGTGTCGATCGTGGCCTGCGGCAGCAGGTCGCCGTGCTTTTCGAGCGCGACCACGCCGGCGTCCACATACTCGTAGGACAGGCCACAGTCGAGGGCGTCGAGGACACGGATGGTCGCGTCCATGATCTCGGGGCCGATGCCGTCGCCGGGGATCACGGCAATCGTCTTGCTCATGGGAGTACTCCTGAAGGTGTGTCGCATGACACGTGCCGAAGCGCACGCGTGGGGAGAAAAATCGCCCAATTATCGGCGATCCGGCCCTCTTCCTTCAAGGATGGCGCCCGGCGGGCGCCAGGGTCGATCAGGCGGCGGGATGATCCGCGCAGGCGGCGGCATCCGTGGCGGGTTCGCCCTCGAGCGAGTCGAGGAAATCCACGGCGCGACGCAGATGGGGAATGACGATGGAGCCGCCCACCACCAGGCCGACGCTGAACACCTCGAAGAACTCGTCGCGGTTCACCCCCGCCTCCTTGCACTGGGCCACGTGGTAGCTGATGCAATCGTCGCAGCGCAGCACCATGGAGGCGACCAGGCCAAGCATTTCCTTGGTCTTGACGTCCAGCGCGCCTGCCCGGTAGGTCTGGGTGTCCAGGGCGAAAAAGCGGCGCACCACCTGGTTGTCCTCGCCAAGGATGCGCTCGTTCATCCGCTGGCGGAACGCGGTGAATTCCTCGACGCGCTTATCGGCCATCAGTGCGCCGCCCCGAGGATCTCGGCCAGCCGGCCGCTGCGGTCGGCCGCGGCCAGGTCGTCGAACCCGCCCACATGGGTGCCGTTGATGAAGATCTGCGGCACCGTGCGGCGGCCGCCGCTCTTCTCCAGCATGAGGTCGCGCTGGGCCGGGTCCGTGTCGATGCGCACCTCGTTCCAGGCCAGGCCCTTGGCCTTGAGGAGGTTCTTGGCGGCCACGCAGTAGGGGCACACCGCGGTGGAATAGATGGTGATGTCGGGGGTGGACACGGGAGGGGAACTCCAAGCCGGGATGAGGATGAAAAATGGCGATCCGGGGGCTATTTTACAAGGCAATCGTTCGCCACCGGGTGATGGTATCGTCCTCGCACCTATGCGTACCCCACGTCTCCGCCTGCCCCTGATCGCCGCCGCCGCGCTCGCCACCTTCGCCGCCGGCGCGCAGGACAACGTCCGCCTGCCCGACCTGGGCAGCTCGGCCAATGCGCTGATCAGCCCGCGGGAGGCTGACGAATACGGCGCGATGATGCTGCGCCAGATGCATGCGCTCGACCTGACGGTGGACGATGCCCTGCTGGACCAGTACATCAACGATCTGGGCTATCGGCTGGTCGCCGCGAGCGACCGGCCCAAGGACCATTTCCAGTTCTTCATCGTCCGCGACACCCAGATCAACGCCTTCGCCGCGCCCGGTGGCTACATCGGCGTCAATGCCGGCCTGATCAACATCACGCAGAACGAGAGCGAACTGGCCGGCGTCATGGCCCACGAGATCGGCCACATCACCCAGAACCACCTCTACCGCGCCTTCGAGGACTCCAAAAAGAACGCGCCGCTGATGGCCCTGGTGCTGCTTGGCGCCATCGCAGCGGGTGCCGGCGGCGGCATGGGCGATGCGGCACCGGCCGTACTGATGGGCGGCCAGGGCCTGCTGATGCAGCGGCAGATCAACTTCACCCGCAAGGACGAGGTGGAAGCCGACCGCGTGGGCATCCAGACCCTATCCCGTGCCGGCTACGATCCCGAGGCCATGGGCGACTTCTTCGGCCGCATGCAGGACACGCTGCGCGTGGGCCAGGGCGAAGAAGCCCTGCCCGCACTCTTGCAGACCCATCCGGTCACCCTGGCGCGCATCAGCGAGGCCAAGGCGCGCGCCCGCACGCTGGAGGAGGCCCAGGCCAACCGGCCGCGCCAGCCGACGCTGGACAAGGCCACCTGGGAAAAGAGCACGGCGCCCGTACTCTTCGTGAAAGACCCGACCACGCTGATATCGCCCTCGGGCAAGGTGGCCCGGGACGGCGTCGACGACACCTACGCGCTGATGCGCGAGCGCGTGCGCGTGCTCTCGGGCGATGCACGCCAGCTGGCGCCGTATTACGCGACCAACCTGAAGCGGAAGGATTTCGACACCGCGGCCAACCGCTACGGCTACGCCCTCTGCCTGCTGCGCATCGGCCAGGGCGCCCAGGCCGCCGCCGAGTTGCAGCCCTTGCTGGCCAAGGCGCCATCCAGCGTCGTGCTGCGCCTGGGCCTGGCCGACGCCTACGAGAACGCGGGCCGCCACGGCGACGCCATGGCGATCTACAAGGCCCTGCACGACAACTCGCCGCGTAACCGCGCGGTGGCCCTGGGTTACGCCCGTGCCCTCACCGGCACCGGACGGGTCGAGGACGCCCGCATCGCCACCGCCATGCTCCGGCCGATGCTGGACGACAGCGAGGACCCGGACATCTACCGCACCTTCGCACGGGCCAGCGAGCTGTCAGGCGACGGCGTCCGGGCCGCGGAAGCGTATGCCGACAGCGCCTACCTCTCCGGCCGGCCGTTCGACGCCATGGAGCAGCTGAAACGGCTGCTGGGTCGCAACGACCTGGATTATTACCAGCGATCGCGCGTCCAGGCGCGCATCGCGGACCTCACCCCGCTGCTGCTGGAGCTGCGCAAACGGCGCATTACAACGGACGACAACCCCGACGGCCGTAGCCAGTGGGCCGGGTCTCGTACCTTGCTGAGAAACGGAATGTGACCGTTGTCATTCCCGTGTAACACTGCAAGGCTGCAATATGACGGTCACAGCCACCGAGCGGCCCACGCGTGCATAAGCGCATTCTCATCGTAGAAGACGAAGCTTCGATCCGCGACATGGTCGCGTTCGCACTTCGCAAGGCGGGTATGGACGCGGCTCACGCCGCGGACGCCCGCGCCGCACAGATGGCCATTTCCGAGCGGGTTCCGGACCTGATCCTGCTCGACTGGATGCTACCCGGCACCAGCGGACTGGAACTGGCCCGACGCCTGCGACGGGAAGAACTGTCACGGGAAATCCCGATCATCATGCTCACCGCCCGCGGCGAGGAGATGGATCGGGTCAACGGCCTGGAAGCCGGGGTGGACGACTACGTCATCAAGCCCTTCTCCACCCGCGAACTCATCGCACGCATCAAGGCGGTCCTGCGCCGCAGCCAGGGCGACGACGGCTCAGGCGTGGTCGAGCTGGGCGGCCTGCGCATCGACGGACCCGCCCACCGCGTGTTCGCCGGCGAGGAGGCCGTGCCCATCGGCCCGACCGAGTACCGGCTGCTGTTCTTCTTCATGACGCATCCGGAGCGGGTCTACTCCCGCGCCCAGTTGCTGGACCATGTCTGGGGAGGCAGCGTCTACGTCGAGGAACGCACCGTGGATGTGCATATCCGGCGCCTGCGCAAGACGCTGGAGCCGTGGAAACTCGACGACATGGTGCAAACGGTGCGCGGCGCGGGCTATCGCTTCTCCGCCAGCACCTAGGTTTGCGCGGGCGGGCACGCTATGGTCCGAGCATCTGAACGACCACCGGCCGTACCCGTCATGTCACACCGTTTCCTTTATTCCTGGCGCCTTCCCGCCGGTTGCGCGGCCCTACTCGTTCTGGGCGGCGTGGCCGGCTGGCTGGTGCACGCGCCCCTGGTCGGTGTGACCGTGGTCGCGCTGGGGCAAATCGTCGTGCTGTTGTCTCTGTTCCGTCACAACACACGGCCAATGTTGCCTTCGACCGCCACGCACGCCCCCGAGTATGACCGTCTCATGACCCGCACCCGCCGAATCGCCTCCCGCCTGCGTGACCTGCGCAGCGCCGCGGGGACCCTGCCCGATGCCGTGGTCCTTTTGGACCACTCGCACCACGTGCGCTGGTTCAACCATGCGGCGGAGGAACTGCTCGGGCTGAAACAGGCGCGCGACCGTGGCCGGGTGCTGGCCGACCTGATGCGCAACACCGACCTGTCCGAATGGCTGGCCGACGGCGCGCGCGAACCGCTCAATGACGTAACCGCGCCCGGGCATCCGAACCGGCACGTCACCGCCACGCTGCTGCCCTTCGGGAGCCGCCAGCGCCTGTTGCTGGCACGCGACACCAGCCACCTCACCCGGCTGGAACAGATCCGGCGGGATTTCGTGGCCAACGTGTCGCATGAGCTGCGCACCCCGCTGACGGTGATCCACGGCTACCTGGAACTGCTCGACCCCGAAGACGTGCCTGAGCTTGCCCCGGTCCTGGACGAGATGCGCGCGCAGTCCAAGCGGATGGGCCAGATCGTGGAAGACCTGCTCACGCTGTCGCGGCTGGAAACCCAGGAACACGTCGCCGACGAGCCCGTGGCGATGGCACCCCTGCTGGCCAGCCTGCGCAAGGAGGCCGAGGCGCTGAGCCAGGGCCGCCATACCGTGTCGCTGGACGTGGCCACGGGGCACGACCTGATGGGCTCGCCGAAGGACCTGCACAGCGCGTTTTCCAACCTGGTCAGCAACGCGGTGCGTTACACCCCCACGGGCGGCAAGATCGTCATCCGCTGGGCCGCGGTCGAGGAAGGGGCCCGATTCTCGGTACAGGATTCCGGCTTCGGCATTCCCGCCTCGCATATCGCCCGGCTGACCGAGCGGTTCTATCGCGTATCGTCCAGCCGCTCGCGCGACTCCGGCGGCACCGGCCTGGGCCTGTCCATCGTCAAGCACGTGCTAAATCTGCACCAGGCACGGCTGGTGATCGAGAGCGAACCCGGCAAGGGCTCCACCTTCGCCTGCGTCTTCGGCAGCGAACGCCTGGCCGATGCGGCCCGGCTACACGAAGCCGCCGGCCTGCACGGCTGATTCGTGGCCGGCACGCGACGGCGGGTTGCTGCGACGCCGCTTTCCGGCATGATCGTCCATGCGCCACCATCGGACGTCATGAAAGGACCAGCGGAACGAATGAGCGAGCCCGTCGACCTCGGCCACCCCGACCTCTACATCAACCGTGAACTGGCGGCGCTGGAATTCAACTTCCGTGTGCTGGCCCAGGCCCGCGATCCCGATGTCCCCGCGCTGGAGCGCCTGCGCTACCTGACCATCGTCAGCAACAACCTCGACGAATACTTCGAGGTTCGCGTGGCCGTGCTCAAGCACAAGCATGCCCTGGGCGCGGCGGTGCCTGGCGCGGATGGGCTCTCGTCTGCGGATCTCCTCACCCGCATCCGCCAGCGCACGCTGGAACTGGTCGGCGAGCTCTACATCATCTGGCACGAGGAACTGCTGCCCACACTGGAACGGGAGGGCATCCGTTTCCTGACCCGCGAAGCGTGGAGCGATCGCCAGCGCCGCTGGCTGCAGGGCTATTTCCAGAACGAGATCATGCCGGTGCTGTCGCCGCTGGGCCTCGATCCGGCCCACCCGTTCCCGCGCATCCTCAACAAGACGCTCAACCTCGCCGTGGTGCTCGAAGGCCGCGACGCGTTCGGTCGCGAGGGCCACATGGCGCTGGTCCGCGCGCCGCGCTCGCTGCCGCGCATCATCCACGTACCCGGCGAAGTGGACGGCAACGACGGCGACTTCGTGTTCCTGGCCGAAGTGCTGCAGGCGTTCGCGGACGAGATCTTCCCCGGCTTCCGCGTCTGCGCGGCCTATCAGTTCCGCGTCACCCGCAACAGCGAACTGGTGGTGGAGGAAGCCGAGGTGGAGAACCTCGCCCGCGCGCTGAGCGAGGAGCTGGTCGGCCGTGGCTACGCGCGCCCGGTGCGCCTGGAAGTGGGTGCGGACTGCCCGCGTGCGATCACCGAGATGCTGGTGGCCAACTTCCAGTTGGAAGACGCCGACGTCTACCGCTGCGACGGCCCGGTCAACATCATCCGCTCGGGCCTGATCTACGACCAGGTGGACCGCCCGGACCTGAAATTCCCGCGGTTCACGCCCCGCCTTTCCCCGGCGTTCGGCAAAGGCGTCAACGAATTCGACGTGCTGGGCGCGCGCGACGTGCTGCTGCACCACCCGTACGAATCCTTCGTCTCCGTGATCGAGCTGCTGCGCCGCGCGTCGACGGACCCGGGCGTGCTGGCGATCAAGCAGACCCTCTACCGCGCGGGCAAGGATTCCCCGCTGGTCGATCTGCTGGTGGAAGCGGCGCGTAACGGCAAGGACGTCACGGTGGTGATCGAGTTGCGCGCCCGGTTCGACGAGGAAGCCAACATCGGCCTGGCCACGCGCCTGCAGGAGGCCGGCGTGCAGGTGGTCTACGGCGTGGTCGGCTACAAGACCCACGCCAAGATGCTGCTGATCGTGCGTCGCGAAGCCGGCGGGCTGCGCCGCTACGTGCACCTGTCCACGGGCAACTACCACCAGGGCAACAGCCGAGGCTACACCGACATCGGCCTGATGACCTCCAACGCGGATATCGGCGAGGACATCCACAAGGTGTTCCAGCAGCTGTCCGGCCTGGGCCCGATGATCCAGCTGAAGCGCCTGCTGCATTCGCCGTTCACCCTCTACAGCAGCGTGATGGGCAAGATCGAACGCGAGATCGAGCACGCACGAAACGGCCGGCCCGCACGCATCGTCGCCAAGCTCAATGCGCTCAACGAGGCGCACGTGGTGGAAGCCCTCTACCGCGCTTCCATGGCCGGCGTCAGCATCGACCTGATCATTCGTGGCGCCTGCACCCTGCGCCCCGGCATCCCGGGCGTGTCGGACAACATCCGCGTGCGCTCGATCATCGGCCGCTTCCTCGAGCACAGCCGCGTCTACTGGTTCGGCAACGACGGCGCGCCGGAGCTTTACTGCGCCAGCGCCGACTGGATGGAGCGCAACCTGATGCGCCGCATCGAAGTGGCCGTGCCGATCCTCGACGCGGAGCTGGCCGCCCGCATCTACGGCGAAACCCTGGAAAACTACCTGCGCGACAACACGCAAGCATGGCTGCTCGGCGCAGATGGCCGCTACACGCGCAACCAGCCCGCCATGGGCGAGGCACCGCACAGCGCGCAGCAGGCGCTGCTCTCGGCGTATTGCGGGTGACCCGGCGCGTGCTGTTCCTGTCGGTCTCCGCCGGCGCTGGGCATGTGCGCGCCGCGGAGGCACTGGAGGCCACGGTGGCGGCGCTGGCCGCTGAAGGCCACGACGTGGAGGCGAAGCACCTGGACGTGATGCACTACGTGCCCGCCACGTTCCGGCGCATCTACGCCGACTTCTACCTCAGCCTGATCACGCGCTATCCGCGGCTGTGGGGCATGCTCTATCGCATCACCGACGACACCCATCCGGATGCCGTGACTGCGCGCATGCGGCGCACCATCGAGCGCCTGAACACGCGGCGCCTGCGCACGGCGATCGCCGCGTTCGCGCCGGATGCCATCGTCTGCACGCATTTCCTGCCGGCCGAGATGCTGGCCCGGCAGATCCGCAAGGGCCGCATCGATACCCCGGTATGGCTGCAGGTCACCGACTTCGACCTGCACCGCCTGTGGGTGGTGCAGGGCATGGCCGGTTACTTCGCGGCCAGTCCCGAGATCGCCCATCGCATGCGTGCGGTGGGTCTGCCGGCCGACCGTATCCATACCACCGGCATCCCGCTGATGCCGGCCTTCGCCGGTCCGCACGATCGCCAGGCGCTGGCCGCCGGCTTCGGGCTGGACCCGTCGCGCCCCACCTTCTTGGTGATGGGTGGGGGCGCCGGGGTGGGCGAACTGGACCGGCTGGCCGACACGCTGCTGGCCGCCGGCGGCACCTTCCAGCTGGTGGTGCTCGCCGGACGCAATGCCGCCATGCTTGAACGCCTGCGCGCCCTGGCCGCGACCCGGCATGCGGGGCGCCTGTTCCCCCTGGGCTTCACGCGTCGCGTCGACGAGGTCATGGCCTGCTGCGACCTGGCCATCACCAAGCCGGGCGGCCTGACCGCCTCGGAGTGCCTGGCGATGGGCCTGCCCATGATCGTCAACGCCCCCATACCCGGCCAGGAAGAACGTAATGCCGACTACCTGTTGGAACAGGGCGCGGCGTGGAAGGCGATCGACGCCGTGGCCCTGGCCTGGCGCGTCGACGTGCTGCGCGACGCACCCGACCTGCTTGCCACCATGGCCGCCCGCGCCCGCGCCATCGGGCGGCCCCATGCGGCACGCGACGTGATCGCCCGGGTGCTCGACCTGCGGGGCACGGCATGATCCATGCCCCAGGACGACGCGCGCTGGCGGTGCTCGCCACCGCGGCCTTCACCCTACTGCTGGCCTTCCTGTTCGCGCGTGTGGAGATCGAGATCGAGGGCGCGCACGGCTGGGCGACCAGCCTGCCCACCTGGCGGATCGAACACCACTGGCTGCTCGACCTGTTCTGGGGAGGCCGCGCCATGACCGGCTACCACGCCTACGTGTTTCCGTTCATCGCGCTGTTCTTCCATTTCCCGATGGTGTTCCAGGGCTACTGGAGCTGGCGCGCGCAGGTACGGACGATCGCCTGCATCATGCTGTTCTGGGTCGTGGAAGACGGCCTGTGGTTCGTGCTGAACCCCGCCTTCGGGCTGGCGCGTTTCGACCCCGTCGACGTGCCCTGGCATCGCCACTGGTGGGGCCCGGCGCCCGCCGATTACTGGGTGTTCGGCTTCCTGTGCGTCGTGCTTTTCGTGCTGTCCGCGCTGCCCAGACCGCAGCGCGCGCCTACCCCACGCTGACGGACCGTGCCAGAATCCGTCGATACGTTGCTGCGGACATCCCTTTTGGCATCTACAGGCAAATCGCAGATCAACGACGGTGAATTCCTCGCCGCGGTCGATCTGGGCTCCAACAGCTTCCATATGGTGGTGGCCCGCTACGAGCACGGCGAGCCCCGCGTGATCGACCGCCTGCGCGACTCGGTGCGCATGGCGATCGGCCTGCGACCGGACGGCACGCTGGACGCCGGCCATCGCGCCGCGGCGCTGGCCAGCCTGGCGCGGTTCGGCCAGCGCATCGCCGGCATTCCCGCCCTGCACGTCCGCGCGGTGGCGACCAACACCGTACGCCGGCTGGCCTCCCCGCATGCCTTCCTGTCCGCGGCGGAAGCGGCGCTGGGGCATCCGGTCGAGATCGTGTCGGGCCGCGAGGAAGGCCGCCTGATCTTCCTCGGTGCCGCCCACGACCTGCCGGCCTCGCGTGACCATCGCCTGGTGATCGACATCGGCGGCGGCAGCACGGAGTTCATCATCGGCCGCGGCACGTCGCCGCTGCTGACGGAAAGCGTGCAGGTGGGCTGCATCGCCAGCACCCTGCGGTTCTTCCCGGGCGGCAAGATCACCCGCAAGCGCTGGCTGCGCGCGCGCCGCGAGATCGGCGTGCTGCTGCAGCAGTTCTCCGAGGATTACCGGGAAGCCGGCTGGGCGGATGCCTACGGCTCCTCGGGCACCTCCAAGGCCATCGGCGCCGTGGTCCGCGCGATGAAGCTCTCCGACGACGGCATCACCCCGGAAGCGTTGGCCGCGGTGCGCGAGGCCCTGATCGAGCAGGGTGCGTCCGGCGGCGCGCTCAAGCTGCCGGGGCTGCCCGAGGATCGCGCCGAAGTCTTCGCCGGTGGCGTCGCCATCTACGAGGCCGCCTTCGAGGCGCTGGGCATCGAACGCCTGCGCGTGTCGGAAAGCTCGATGCGCGAAGGCCTGCTGTGGGACCTGATCGGCCGCTCGGCCGGCACCGACCCGCGCATGGCCAGCATCGACGCGCTGGCCGCACGCTACGGCGTGGACCGCGCGCAGTCACGGCGCGTCGAGACCACGGCGCTGGGCCTGTTCGACCAGCTGGCCAAGGTGTGGAAACTGGACGACGACGGCCGCGAGTGGCTGTCGTGGGCCGCGCGCGTGCACGAGCTGGGTCTTGCCATCGCGCACAGCCAGCACCAGCGACACGGCGCCTATATCCTGCGCCATGCTGACCTGGCGGGTTTCTCGCGCCAGGAGCAACAGCTGCTGGCGGCGATCGTCGAATCGCACCGACGCAAGCCGGAAAAATCCGTCATCGCCGCGCTTCCCGTGCGTTACCGCATGCTGGCCCGGCATATCACCGCCATCCTGCGCCTGGGCGTGCTGTTCCGTCGTGCGCGCCGTGCCGAGGCGCTGCCACGCATCCGTGCCGTCGCCACGCGCCAGCGCCTGCGCCTCACCCTGCCCGCCGACTGGCTGGACCAGCACCCGCTGACCGAGGCCGACCTCGACCAGGAGCGCGAACCGCTGGCCGAGCTGGGCCTGGAGCTGGAAATCGTGACCGAATGAGCGCAATCGCCCCCGTGCGCGCGAACGCTTTCGCGAAGGGGCGTATCATCGGTGACCTGTTCCGCCGCCGCGATCGGTCACCCATGTTCAAAGCCGTCCTTGCCAGCGTCCTGCTCGCCCTGCCCCTTGGCGCCCTGGCCCAGCAACCCGCGAAACCCACGGCCCCGGCCACCGGTGCCGCGGAGCATCCCCGGGTGGTGATGCACACCACGCAGGGCGATTTCACCCTGGAGCTGTACCCGGAAAAGGCACCCAAGAGCGTTGCCAACTTCCTCCAGTACGTGCGTGACGGTTTCTACGACGGCACGGTGTTCCATCGCGTGGTCGACGGCTATCTGGTACAGGGCGGCCTCTACGGCCGCGACCTCACCCAGCGCCGCACGCGCGCCGCCATTCCCAGCGAGGCGGACAACGGTCTGTCCAACCTCCGCGGCACGGTGGCCGTGGCCCGTGGTGCCGACGCCAACTCCGGCACGTCGCAGTTCTTCGTCAACCTGGTCGACAACCGCCGGCTGGACTACGTCAGCAACCAGAGCGGCCTCACCTGGGGTTTTGCCGTGTTCGGCAAGATCGTCTCGGGCATGGACGTGGTGGACAAGATCGCCGCCCTGCCCACACGCGCCCAGGGGCCGTTCGTCGGCGATGTCCCCAATCCGCTGGTGATCATCGATTCGGCCAACGTGGTCGGTGAGGAAAAGGCCGCTCCGGCCCACGCGTCCTCCGCGGCCGCCGCAACGCCGGCAGCCACCAGGAGCAACGCGGCTCCGGCCAAGCCAGCCACGAAGAAGGCCGACAAGAAGGCCGCGACGCCGAAGGCCGCATGAGCACGCTGTTCATCGCGGACCTGCATCTGGACGATGCACGGCCCGCCATCACCACGCTTTTCGAGCAGTTCCTCGCCTCCGATGAAGCACGCACCGCTTCGGCGTTCTACATCCTGGGCGACCTGGTCGAAGCGTGGATCGGCGACGACGACGATGCCGAACTGCCGACCCGCATCGCCACCGCCACGCGTCGCCTGAGCGACGCCGGCGTTCCGGTGTACTTCATGGCCGGCAACCGCGACTTCCTGCTGGGCGACGCCTTTGCCAAGCGTGCCGGCCTGACCCTGCTGGACGACGGCACGGTACACGACATCGAAGGCGTGCCGACGCTGCTGATGCATGGCGACGTGCTGTGCACCGACGACGTGGCGTACCAGACCGTGCGTGCGCAGGTACGCACGCCCGCCTGGAAGGCGCAGATCCTGTCGATGCCGCTGGAGGCGCGCCGCGCGTTCGCCGCCAAGGCGCGCAGCGACAGCAAGTCGCACACAGGGCGCACCGACGAGACCATCATGGACGTGAACCAGGCCGCCGTCGAAACCGCGATGCGCAGCGCTGGCGTGCAGCGCCTGGTGCACGGGCATACCCACCGCCCCGCCATCCACACCTTCGACCTCGACGGCCGTCCGGCCCGGCGCATCGTGCTGGGCGACTGGTACGACCAGGGCTCGGTGCTGACCGTCGACGCCACCGACGCGCAGCTCCGCGGATTCCACAACGCACACGTGTGAACGCACTGATGTGATCGCGCACATCGCGCGAACATACACACGCGCATGCGACCGCGCCTATCGCGCGCACATACATACGCGCATGCGACCGCGCCTATGTAGGAGCGCACGATGTGCGCGACATCTGTTGAGGCCAAGCGCCCGGATTCACGCGCCAGCCCCAGGTCATCGCGAGAAGATGTCGCGCACGTGCGTGCGCTCCTACCGGGATCAAACGGCGGGGCGGTTGTCCAGGGTGGCGAGCCAGGTGAGTTCGCTTTCGGAGAAACCGGCGGCGCGGCGGGCGTCGAGGTTGAACGGGCCACGCAGCGAGCCATTCATGTAGTCGTCGAGCAAACGGGCGAAGGTGGCTTCAGGGTCGATGCCGTCGCGCGCGCAGCACCAGTGGAACCAGCGCGTGCCGGCGGCCACATGGGCCACCTCCTCACGCAGGATCACGTCCAGGATGGCCACCGTACGATCGTCCTGCTGGCGGCGCAGGCGCTCCATCATGCCGGGCGTGACATCCAGCCCGCGCGCCTCGAGCACGCGCGGCACCAGCGCCATGCGTGCCGTGTCGCTGTGCGCCGTCTTCTCGGCCATCTCCCACAGGCCGTTGTGCGCGTCGAAATCGCCGTAGGCATGCCCCAGTTCGGCCAGCCGGCCCGACAGCATCGTGAAATGCCGCGCCTCGTCGTTGGCACAGGCGGCCCAGTCCCGGTAATACGCATCGGGCTTGCCACGGAAACGATAGACCGCATCCCAGGCCAGGTCGATTGCATTGAATTCGATATGCGCGATGGCGTGGATCAGCGCGGCGCGGCCCTCCGGCGAACCGAGCCCGCGTTGCGACAACGCACGCGGCGACACCAGCCGTGGACGATCGGGTCGCCCGGGTAGCCCGATCGGCCGCGGCGGCGGTGAGGCCGAGTCGGGTCGAAGGTCGCCACTTTCCAGCGCGGCGAAGGTCGCGAAGCTCAGGCGTACCTTCTCCGCGGGATCGGTGGCGGCGAGGCAGCGCCCCGCCGCGGCGTGGAGATCGTGCAGGTCGGACATGACGTCAGCCGGCGGGAATCGAGACGCCGCCCGGGATCAGGCGCTGCGGCGTTCGTGCTTGGCGGAGTCCGAGCGCATCGCTTCCTGCTGTTCGAGGAAGCCGGCGTCCACGCCCGTGACGTACTCACCGGAGAAGCACGAGGTATCGAACTGCTTGAGGTCCTCGTTGCCGTCGTTGACCGCCCAGATCAGGTCTTCCAGATCCTGGTAGATCAGCCAGTCGGCACCCAGCGCCTTCTCCACTTCCTCCACCGTGCGACCGGCGGCGATCAGCTCGGAGGCGGCCGGCATGTCGATGCCGTAGATGTTCGGGTAGCGCACCGGCGGCGCGGCGGAGGCGAAATAGACGTTCCTTGCGCCAGCGTCGCGGGCCATCTGGATGATCTGGCGCGAGGTGGTGCCACGAACGATGGAGTCGTCCACCAGCAACACGTTCTTCTTGCGGAATTCCAGCTCGACGGTGTTGAGCTTGCGGCGGACGGATTTCACGCGCTCGCCCTGCCCCGGCATGATGAACGTGCGACCGATGTAGTGATTCTTGACCAGGCCTTCGCGCATGGGCACACCCAGCGCCTGCGCCAGCGAACTGGCGGCGGTGCGCGAGGTGTCGGGAATGGGGATGACCGCGTCGATGCCGTGATCGGGGCCGCGCTCGCGGAGGATCTTCTCGGCGAGCTTCTCGCCCATGCGCAGGCGAGCCTTGTACACCGACACGTCCTCGATCATCGAATCCGGACGCGCCAGGTACACGTATTCGAAGATGCACGGCGCGTGCACCGCGTTCTCGGCGCAGCGACGGGCATGCAACTCGCCGCCCTCGGTGATGATGACCGCCTCGCCCGGTTCGATGTCGCGCACGCGCTTGAAGCCGAGTACGTCCAGCGCCACCGATTCGGAGGCCACGGCGTATTCGCGGCCTTCGGGCGACACACGCTCGCCGAGCACCAGCGGACGGATGCCGTTCGGATCGCGGAAGGCGATCAGCCCATAGCCCAGCACCAGCGCGATGCAGGCATAACCGCCGCGCGCACGCGCATGCACGTTGCCGATCGCCTTGAACACGTGCTCCGGCGTCAGTGCCCCGCGATCGTCCACCTGCAACTCGTGCGCGAGGACGTTCAGCAGCACCTCGGAGTCGGAGTCGGTGTCGATATGGCGACGATCGTCCTCGAACATTTCCTTGCGCAGCGCCTCGGTGTTGACCAGGTTGCCGTTGTGCGCAAAGGCGATGCCATAGGGCGAGTTGACGTAGAAGGGCTGGGCTTCTTCCGTCCCCTCCGAGCCTGCCGTGGGGTAGCGGCAGTGCCCGATGCCGATGCGGCCACGCAACCGGCTGACGCCAGCCGAGTTGAAGACGTCGCGAACCAGGCCGTTACCCTTGTGCAGGCGCAGCCGCGCACCATCCACGGTAGCGATGCCGGCGGCATCCTGACCGCGATGTTGCAGGACGGTCAGGCCGTCATACAGGGCCGATGCCACTTCCGTGGTACCGACGATGCCGATGATTCCGCACATGGTGTTGCCTTCTACTGATGGGCCGACGTGGTCGCGGCGGCAGGATGAGCATTATCGCTCTTCGGCGCCTGCCCTGGCATGGTGAGGTCGCGAAGTTTCATCAGGTCGGCCCCGCTGGGCATCGACATGTTGGGCATTTTCATCTCCTGCAGCGCCGCGGGCGGGTGCAGGTACTGGCGCACGTTGCCGGGCACCTGCTGGCCCAGCCAGGCAGCTGGCGCGGCGAACTGCGGCAGCAAGGCGGATTCACGCCAGATCGGCTCGTTGGGCAACGGCGTGAAGCCCATGGCGAACACCACCAGACTGACGATGAGGATGCCACGCAGCGCGCCGAAGGCCATGCCGAAGAGGCGATCCGGCCCGCCAACGCCCGTGCTGGCCACCAGGCGGGAGATCATGAAGCGGAACAGGCCGCCGATCAGCAGCACACCCATGAAGCAGACGCCATAGCCGATGCCGATGCGCGCCATGGGCAGCGAGATGCTGCCCTCCAGGCGCTGCGCGATCAGCGGACCGAACGTCCAGGCGGCCCAGAAGGCGCAGACCCACACCACCACCGACAACACTTCGGAAATGAGGCCGCGCACCAGGCCGATCAAGGCCGAGATGAACAGCACGCCCATGATGACGTAGTCCACCCAGCTCACGGCGCCCCCCATGGTGTCGTGGTCATGCGAGCGTTACGGCGCCGACACCACGACGCCGTCGAGGCCGACCTTGGCCTTGATCTGGTCTTTCAGGCGCGTCGCGTCGTCGCGCTGGGTCTGCGGGCCGGCACGCACGCGCCACAGCTTGGCCCCCGAGGAGGCGACGACCGTATCGACATAGCCGGCGATGCCCGCACCACGCAATTTATCGCGCAGACGCGTGGCTTCCGCCTCGCTGCTGACCGCGGCCACCTGGACGGCGAAGCCACCGGCGCGCGGCGAGGCGGCGGGAACCGCGGCGGCCGTCGGCGCGGCCGCCGCAGCCTGCGTGGGCGTGGGTGCAGCCCGCGCCGGCGCATCGGCGGTCTGGGTCTCCGGTCGGGACGACAGCGAGGCCGGCGCGCCCGGCGCCGCGGCAGTAATCTTCAACCGGGCGGCTTCCGCGGCGGCGCGCGTCTCGAACGGCCCGGCGGTAACACGGGTAAGCGACTTGCCCGCCTGGTTGGTCGCGGCGGTGCTGACGGGATAGCCGAGGGCCTTCACCTTCTGCACGAGGGCATCGGCCTTGCTGCGGTCGGCGTAGGCGCTCAGGTTGATGCTGTAGCTGCCGCGACCGGCCGTACCTGTGGGCAGGGCCTCCGCGGCGGCGGCCTTGGGCTCGGCGGCGGGCACGGCAACCGCCTTGGGCGGCTTGGCCGTGGCGACAGCAGCCGCTGGCGTGGCCGGCGCGGCGGCCTTGGGAGACGCCGGCGCATTGGCGAAATCTTCCGGCAGGGCGTCGGCCGGCTTGCGCGAGGCGATGTCCACCGAGGCGAGCTTGCTGCCACCACCGGGCGTGACCGTGGCCGGCGGCGAAGCAGGCGCCTGGACCGGCTGCGCACCGCCGTTGGCGGGCGTCGTACCGGCTACCTGCGCCGCACCGTTGGCCGCGGCGGGCGAACCGCCGGGGGCCACATCGAGCGTACGGGTTTGCAGTTCGCGATCGGGCGCGGGCGGAATCTCCAGGCTGACCGTCTGGTCGGCGTCCGATTTCGGCGGCGCGCTGGAGAACATCATGGGCACGAACAGGACCAGCAACGCGATCAGTACCGCGGCACCCAGCAAGCGTGTTTTCAAGGAAGGCTCCATACGACCGGCGCAAAGCGAATCAAGCCGATTATAGCCGGCAAAGGGGTGGCCCCGACGCCCCGGGCGCCGGGGCGTTCACGTCGTAGCGGCCAGTGCCGCGCTGGCGACGAAGAACGAGCCGAACAGCAGGACGGTGTCGCCCTCCCCGGCCGCGGAACGCGCCCCGGCCCAGGCACTGGCGACATCGTCGAACACCGCGTGCGCGGCATGCGGCAGGACCCCCGCGAGGCTGTCCGCCAGAGCCGGCCCGGCAAGGCCCCGGGGCGTGTCCCCGTCCAGGCCAGCGAGGTACCAGTGATCGACCCGGTCGCCCAAGGCGGCCATCACGCCCTTCGTGTCCTTGTCGGACAAGGCGCCGTACACGGCCAACAGGCGTCCGTCGCGGTGCTCCGCATCGATCCAGGCGGCCAGGGCGCGCGCCGCCTGGGGGTTGTGCCCCACGTCCACGACGGTCGTTGGATGCTCGCCGATGCGTTGCAGGCGGCCCGGCACCCGTACCGCGGCCAGCGCATGGCGGAGCGCGGCGGTCGGCACGACCACCCGCGGGACCAAAGCATGAACGGCGGCGATGGCGGTGGCTGCATTGTCGAGCTGCACCGGCGCATCCAGGGCCGGCAACGGCAACGCATGCCGCGTGCCGTCGGCGTGCACCCAGGTCCACGCGGCGTCGCCATCGCCACCTGCCGGCTCGACGCGGTAGTCGATGCCCGCGCGGACGAGGCGTGCGCCGTGTGCCGCCAGCGCCGTGAGCAGGCCGTCCGGCGGCTGCCGCTCGCCGACGATCGCCGGTCGGCCGGGCCGTGCGATGCCGGCCTTCTCGCGACCGATGCTGTCGCGGTCGCCACCCAGCCAGTCCTGGTGATCGAGGTCGATCGTGGTGATGACGGCCACATCGGCGTCCACCAGGTTCACGGCATCCAGCCGGCCGCCCAGGCCCACCTCGAGGATGGCCACGTCCAGCGACGCGCGGGACATGAGGTCGATGGCCGCCAGCGTGCCGAACTCGAAATAGGTCTGCGCGATATCGCCACGCGCCCGCTCGATCCGTTCGAACGACGCCACCAGGGCGGCGTCGTCGGCATCGCGGCCGTCGAGGCGGATGCGCTCGTTGTAGCGCACCAGGTGCGGCGAGGTGTAGCAACCGACACGGTAGCCGGCGGCACGCAGCATCCCCTCGACCAGGGCGACGGTGGAACCCTTGCCGTTGGTGCCGCCCACGGTGACCACGAGCGGCGCGGGACGTGGCGCGCCCATGGCCGTCCATACGGCACGGACGCGATCCAGCCCCAGTGCGATGTCACGGGGGTGCGTGCGCTCCTGGTAGGCCAGCCAGTCGGACAGCGAGCGCGTCATGGGGAAAACCAGGGTGACATGGAGCGGAAAGCCCGATGAAAGAGGCGTGCAGCTTAATGCTCCGGACGGTCGCGTGCACCCTTGCGGCCCTGGCACACGCGAAGGTAGGCGGCATGTTCGCGCTCTGGTCTGCACTGGTCGAGGGCACACGCGCCCATGCGATCGTTCCCCTCCTGGCCTTCCTCCACCTGGACGGACTGGCCGGCGACCCGCGGGAGATCGCCGAGGCGATCCTCATCTCGCTGCTGCAGGTGGCGATCATCGGTTTCCTGTTCCGGCCGCTGGAGTCGATGATTCCCGCGGAACGCTGGCCGGACCGCCGCCTCACGCGCGTGGACCGCCAATACACGCTGATGATGCTGCTGGGCATCTTTCCGATGTTCAGCTACCTCGTGCTCACCCCGATCGGCAACTACTTCGGCGGCACGGGCAACGAGGCGGGCAGCGACGATTCGCTGCTGGGCATCACGCACTGGATTCCCGCGCTGGCCGGGCATCCGCTGGCGCTGTTCGTCGTCTATTACCTCATCTACGACCTGGTGTACTACTGGATGCACCGCCTGCAGCACGCCCTGCCCTGGTGGTGGGCGCTGCACAGCATGCACCACAGCACCCGGCAGATGAGTTGCTGGACGAACGATCGCGGCAGCCTGGTCGACGGTTTCCTGCAGTCGATGGTGCTGGCCGGCGTGGGACTGGTCATCGGCGTGGAGCCCACCGACTTCGCATGGCTGATGCTGATCGGCGAACTGGTGCAGAACTTCTCCCACGCCAACGTCCGCGTGCGCTTCGGCCCCGTCCTCGACCGCGTACTGGTCTCGCCCGTGTTCCACCGGCTGCACCACATGCGCGTGGACCCGGACCGTCCCACCCTGCACAACTGCAACTTCGGCCAGGTGTTCTCGATCTGGGACGTGGTATTCGGTACCGCCCTGTACGGCGAGCCGATCCGCCCCACGGGCGTGGGCGATCCGATGGTGGACGCCGACAACGACAAGGGCCTGGTCGGCCTGCACTGGAACGCCTTCCGCCGCTTCTGGGGCGCCGTCCGATGCCGCGCCGGCTGGCGCCTGGGCGACGTGGCCTTCGGCCAAGACTACCGCCCCATATCCGTCAAGGACCTCGACCTCCACGCCCTGGAAACCCCGGTAGGAGCGCACGATGTGCGCGATGTGCGCGATGTCCGCGGCACGCACGACATGTAGGAGCGCACGATGTGCGCGAAAAAAAAACGCCAGCCGCAAGGCTGGCGTTTTTCACCTCATCTCACCGAAGCAAGATCAGCAACCCGCCTCGCCTCCAAACGGATCGTCCAGGATGATCGTGTCGTCACGATCCGCACCGGTGGCCACCAGCGCCAGCTTGCAGCCGGACAGCTCCTCGACCGCACGCAGGTAAGCGCGCGCGGCGGGCGGCAGCTTGTTCCAGTCGCGGATGCCCGCGGTGGATTCTTCCCAGCCCGGGAACTCCAGGTACACCGGCTTGCACTCGTCCCAGCCATCGGCGTCCAGCGGAGCCAGTTCGCGACGCTTGCCGCGGTATTCGTAAGCGATGCAGACCTTGATGCTTTCCAGGCCGTCCAGCACGTCGAGCTTGGTGATGGCCAGGCCGTCGATGCCGTTGATCTGCACGGCGCGCTTCAGCGCAACCAGGTCGATCCAGCCACAGCGGCGCGGACGGCCCGTGCTGGCACCAAATTCGTTGCCCTTCTTGCGCAGCAGTTCGCCCATGTCGTCGTTGAGCTCGGTCGGGAACGGACCGCCGCCGACGCGCGTGGCGTAAGCCTTGCAGATGCCCAGCACGTAGTCGATGTCACGCGCGCCGACACCGGTGCCGGCCAATGCGCCGCCGACGGTGGTATTGGAGGAGGTGACGTACGGGTAGGTGCCGTGGTCGATATCGAGCAGCGCGCCCTGCGCCCCTTCGAACAGGATGTTGCCACCGTCGCGGCGCACGTCGTGCAGGATGGTGGCGACATCGTCGACCATCGGGCGCAGGTATTCGCCCCAGGTCAGCGCTTCGTCGAGGACGGTCTGGTAATCGACCGGCTCGGCCTTCAGCCACTGCGTCAGCACGAAGTTGTGGTAATCCACCGCGGCCTTCACCTTTTCCGGCAGCTCATGCGGGTACATGAGGTCGGCGACGCGGATGGAACGACGGGCGACCTTGTCCTCGTACGCCGGGCCGATGCCGCGGCCGGTGGTACCGATGGCCTTGGCGCCGGAAGCCACTTCGCGCGCCTTATCGACAGCGATGTGGTACGGCATGATCAGCGGCGTGGCCGGCGAGATCTTCAGGCGCGGACGCACGTCGACGCCCTGGGCTTCCAGCTCGGCGACTTCGCTCATCAGCGCGGCCGGCGACAGCACCACGCCGTTGCCGATCAGGCAGAGCGCGTCGTCGCGCAGGATGCCCGAGGGGATGAGATGCAGGACGGTTTTCTTGCCCTTGATAACCAGCGTATGACCGGCGTTATGGCCACCCTGGAAACGTGCGACGGCACCGACGCGCTCGGTAAGAAGATCGACGATCTTGCCCTTGCCCTCGTCGCCCCATTGCGCGCCCAGAATTACGACTGACTTACCCATGTTGACGGTTCTCTTTGGTGGCGTTGCCCGAACGGGCGATGTGGATACGGATCAGCGCTGACGACCGGGGCCGTCGTTGAGATAGCGCAGGAATTCGGAATCGGGCTTTAGGACGAGTACGCCCTTGCCATCGGCGAACGACTTGCGATAAGCCGCCATGCTGCGATAGAAGGCGAAGAACTCCGGATCCTGGCTGTAGGCCTGGGCGTAGATGGCGGCCGCCTGGGCATCGCCGTCGCCCTTGACCTTGGTGGCGTCGCGCTCCGCGTCCGCCAGCAACACCGACTTCTGCCGATCGGCATCGGCGCGGATCTTGGCCGCGCTTTCCTGGCCGGTATAGCGCAGTTCGTTGGCCAGCTGCAGGCGCTCGGCACGCATGCGCTTGTAGACCGACCCGCTGACCTCGTCGGGCAGGTCGATGCGCTTGATGCGTACATCGACCACGGCGATGCCGAGGTTCTTGCGGGCGGCGGCGTCGGTGTCCTTGCGAACCTGGCCGGTGATGTCCTCGCGGCCGCCGGCGATCAGGTCTTCCAGCTTGCGCGAGTTGAACTCGTGGCGCAGGGCGTCCTTCACGATGGGGGTGAGGCGCTGGATCGCCTGGGTGTCCTCGCCCGACGTGGCGCGATAGAACGCCGCGTTGTCGGCGATGCGCCACTTCACGTAGAAGTCGACGTTGACGCTTTTCTTCTCGAGCGTGAAATAGCGCTCGGGCTGGGCGTCGAGGCCGAGGATACGGTTGTCGAAGCGCATCACCTGCTGCACGACCGGGATCTTGAAGTGCAGGCCGGGCTGGTAGTCGGCACGGACGATGCGGCCGAATTGCAGCAGCAAGGCGTTCTCGCCTTCCTTGACCACGAAGACGCTGTTGAGGCCGAGCAGGACGACGAGAAGGACGATGAGGCCGGAAACGATCTTCACTGGGCGCTCCCCTGCGGCGGGTTCGTGGTCGGGGTGGCATCGGTGGTGGCCGACTGGACCACGGTGCCGACGCCGGGCACGTTACGAACGGCGTTGTCGGGCGAGCCGACCGGCAGCTGGATGATGTTCTTGCCGTTGGTGCCGTCGACGATCTTCGGGTTGTCCGCCATCACTTCCTCGACCGTTTCCAGCCACAGCCGGCGCCGGGTGACCTCGGGCGCGGCGCGGTATTCCTTCAGGAGCAGGTCGAAGCGCTCGGCCTCGCCGTTGGCGCGCGCGATGCGCTCGACGCGGTCGCCCTCGGCCACCGCGGCGATCCGGCCGGCGTCACCGCGGGCCAGGGGCACCACGCGGCTCTCGTAGGCGCGGGCGTTGTTTTCTTCGCTCTGCTTGTCTTCGCGCGCGGCGTTGACGTCGTCGAAGGCGTCCTTCACTTCCTTGGGCGGCGAAACGTTCTGGAAGCTGACGCCGGTGACCATGATGCCCGCGTCGTACTTGTCGAGCGTGGCCTGGAGGATGTCGCGGGTCTGCTGCTGCAGGGTTTCCTTGGCAGCAGGCGCGACGCCGGCCACCGGTGCCTGGTCCGGCGCGGGCGTGTCCACACCCGGCGTGGTCAGGATGTTGTCCATGATGTTGGCGCCCACCACCGATCGCACGGCCGCCTCAGCCGCGTTGTGGATGGTGTTTTCCTCACGGTCGGCATTGGAGTAGAGGAACTTGCGTGCGTCCGACACCTGGTACTGCACGTTGAAATCGATGGCGATGATGTTCTCGTCGCGGGTGAGCATCGACACGTTGTCGGAGACAGAACGGACCTGGGTGGTCTCGACCTTGGTCACCGTCTCGATCGGGCTGGGCGCCTTGAGGTGGAAGCCCGGCGGCAGGATGCGCGAGAACTGCCCGAAACGCAGCACCACGCCCACCTGGCGGGCGTCGATCACCGTGTAGCTGCTGACCAGCAACCAGGCCACGATGAAGACCAGCACGATGGCGGTGACGCCACCGCTGCCGGCGCCGAACTTGCCGAAGCGCGCCCTCAGGCTTTTCAGCGCACCGTCGAGGTCAGGTTTGCGCCCACCCGACCGGTTGCGGTTCCAGGGGTCCTTCTGGCCGTTGCCGGGTTCGTTCCAAGCCATGGGCGGCAGTCTCCTTGGGGGACCGTGGTGGGGGCTGCAAAGCCTTCAGCGCGCCGTGGTAGAGGCACGCAAACGCCGTGAATTCTAGCAGATGCGTTCGGGCGGGTGCGGCTCAGAACGCCGGATGGGGCGGATCGATCAGGTCGCGCAGGGCACGCGCATGCTCGTCGTCGCCCAGCAGCGGCGCCAGCACGGAGCGTGGCGCGTCGATATCCAGGTGCCAGCCATGCTCGTCGATGGACTCCCCGGCAATGGCGCCGGCCGCTTTCAGGCGCGCATGCAGGCGGCCTGCCGTGAGCGGAAGCTCAAGGCCCGAGCGGATGCGGTCGCCGCCGAGCAACTCGCCCAACGCCTCGCGCAAGCCCTCGACGCCCTGCCCCGTCGCCGCCGACAGCCATACCTGGCGCGGCTTGCCGTCATCGCCTCGGTCGATCCGCGGCTCGACGTCGATCAGGTCGACCTTGTTCATGACCGACAGCTGCGGCACGTCGCCCGCCCCGATCTCGTCGAGCACCTCGTCGACGACACGCCGCAGCAGGTCGCGCTCCTCGTCGGCGGCATCGCTCAGGTGGATCAGCAGGTCCGCGTCGCGCGCCTCGGCCAGCGTGGCGCGGAACGCGGCCACCAGGTCATGCGGGAGCTCGCGGATGAAACCGACGGTGTCGGCGACCACGGCGGGCCCGCAGGACAGCCCGTCGATCTTGCGTACCGTGGGGTCCAGCGTGGCGAACAACTGGTCGGCGGCGTAGACCCCGCCAGTGGTGAGCGCATTGAACAGCGTGGACTTGCCGGCGTTGGTATAGCCGACCAGGGCCACACGCGGCACGGTGTTGCGCAGGCGGGAGCGCCGCTGCTGGTCGCGCTGCACGCCGACCTTTTCCAGCCGCTTGCTCAGCATCTTCACCCGCTCGGCCAACAGCCGGCGGTCGGTCTCGAGCTGGGTTTCACCCGGGCCACGGTTGCCGATGGCACCGCCGCGCTGGGCGTCCAGATGGGTCCAGCCGCGCACCAGGCGCGTCGAAAGATGCTTGAGCTGGGCCAGTTCGACTTCCAGCTTGCCTTCGTGGGAGCGGGCCCGCTGGGCGAAGATATCGAGGATGAGGCCGGCGCGATCGACCACGCGCGTCTTCAGCTGCTTCTCGAGGTTGCGCTCCTGCACCGGGGTCAGCTCGTGGTCGACCAGCACCACGTCCGCCTCGAGCGCACGCACGGCCTCGGCGACCTCGTCGGCCTTGCCGGTGCCGATATAGAAACGGGGGTTGGGTTTCTCGACGCGTGCCGAGATGGTCGCGAGGACCTCGGCGCCTGCGGAGGATACGAGCTCGGCGAACTCTTCGCCGCGCCGGATGGCGTCGCCTTCGCCGCGGGAATGCGGCAGCACGAGCACGGCCCGGTCGCCTTTCTTTTGCCTGTCGAACACTTAGGGGGATGACCTCATCGAAAAGAAGGGGTACGCGTAACCCAAGGATACGCGCACCCGTCCTTACACATATGGGTTGCCGCCGGGGTTCCCTCAACCCTCGACGTCGCCCGTGCCTCCGTCCGCATGGTCGTGGCCGCCGACGCGCACGTTGCGGCTGGGCACCACGGTGGAGATGGCATGCTTGTAGACCATCTGGCTCACCTGGTTGCGCAACAGCACCACGAACTGGTCGAACGACTCGATCGTGCCCTGCAGCTTGATGCCGTTCACCAGGTAAATGGCGACCGGCACGCGCTCGCGCCGCAGCGCATTGAGAAACGGATCCTGCAACGATTGCCCTTTGGACATTTCTTCTTCTCCCCTACGCCTTCGTACGGGACCGGGCAAAAAGAACGCCTTTCGACGCCCCGGTCCAAGTGTCTTGAATCTTAACCGCTTTTAAACGCTGGCTGGAAGCGCCGTACGTCACCGTATCGGCTTTTCCAGGAACCCTGCCAGCGCCACGTCCGACGCCGGCAGCGGATCCTGCCTGTCGGGGTCGAAGGTGCGTGCGTCCAGCTCACTGCGCAGCCAGGTGATCTGCCGCTTGGCGAGTTGCCGCGTGGCATAGATACCACGGTCGCGGAAGTTCGTGGCGGTTCCCTGCCCGTCGAGGTATTCCCAGGCCTGCCGGTAGCCGACGGCCCGGATCGCCGGCAAGTCGGCATGCAGGTCGCCGCGCGCCCGCAGGCGCTGCACCTCGTCGAGGAATCCCTCCGCGATCATGGCCTCGAAGCGCTGCGCGATGCGCGCGTGCAGCAGCGTGCGATCCGCCGGCAGCAGGGCAAGCTTGAGCACCCGCCAAGGGAACCGCTCGCGCTGCCCCTGCCGTTGCAGCTCGGTCAGGGTGCGGCCGCTCAGCGCCATCACTTCCAGCGCCCGCTGGATCCGCTGGGCATCGCCGGGCCGGATTCGTGCACCGGCCACCGGGTCGCGCGCCGCCATGCGCGCGTGCATCGCGGCCCAGCCGATGCGTGACGCCTCGGCGCCGATGCGCTCGCGCAGCGCCGGATCGGCCTCGGGCAGGTCGGACAGGCCCTGCTGCAAAGCCCGGAAATACAGCCCCGTGCCCCCGACCAGCAAGGGCACCCTGCCCGCGTCGTGCTGGCGGGCCATCGCCGCCAGCGCATCCGTGCGGAAATCCGCGGCCGAGTAAGGGTGTGCGGGATCGCGTATGTCCACCAGTTCGTGCGGGTAGCGCGCCAGCGTGGCGGCATCGGGCTTGGCCGAACCGATGTCCAGCCCGCGATAGACCAGCGCGGAATCCACGCTGATCAGGCCCAGCGGATAACGGTCGGCCAGCGCGCAGGCAAGCGCCGTCTTACCCGAGGCCGTGGGGCCCATCAGGAAGATGGCGAGGGGACGGGTATCCAGGGTCATGCGCGCGTCGGTCGGTCAAACGACCGCAAGGGTAACGCAGGCGGACATGCCGATGGCGTCCACCCTTACCCAGGCAGACATTCCGCCATGAGATGCGGGAACAACCTGCATGACCTAAGGAGTGGTGTCGGGTAACCTCATCGCTCACCGCCGTGATCAGAAAGTACGCAGCGCAATGTAAGTCGTTGAGCAACCAGCGCACATGCGACTTATCCACACGGTTATGCAACTCGTATCCACACCGGCTGTGGATAACCACACGGACCGCGGAAGACACCACGCAAGCAGCGGACGCAACGGTGCAGATGTCGCCCTGACAAGCCGCTTGCCCTGTTCTGATTCACTGGTCAGCGAGTGAACAGCGTGACGCAAGTACGCGTCACGCGGTGCAAATTCCCACTTGTCCACAGGCTTATGCAGCACGTATCCACATTGGGTGTGGATAACCGTGCTGGCGACGCTCCTAAAAAGTTCTTCACGCGTTGCCCGCGGAGGAGGCGTCGGGCGGTCACCCTCTGCGCTCGAGCAGCGGCCGCAAGCGGCCGAACTCGCTCAGAGGATGACCACCCGACACCTCCCTGAAAACTGAAGTTGCGGGCTGGGAAAGCAACGCTTGCGGCATCGCACGGAGCGTCATCTCCAGGGTGGCCCCGCCCGATGTCGCCAACGCTTTGCTCTCCACACCGAGTGCCTCCGTCGTCACAGAGGAGCTGGGTGGTTACGCTCTGAGCGAGTTCGGCCTCTTGAGGCCGCTGCTCGAGCGCAGAGTGTGACCACCCGGCGCCTCGTCGCCGCGCCCTACGAGCGACGATGGCTCGACTTCGGGACTGTCCACGGTCATGTGCGAAGACCCATAAAAAAAGGGACGACGCAGCATGGTGGCCCGCACCGTCCCCCGCTTCAAGCTACCCCGCTTACTAGGCCGCGGGACGGAAGATCGCGCAGAGCTTGTTGCCGTCCGGATCGCGAACGTACGCAAGGTACACCTCGCCCGCGCCGGTCTGGCGCGGACCCGGCGGCTCTTCGATCGAGACCCCACCGGCCGCGACCGCCGCGTCGTGGAATTGCGCGACCTGCTCGGGCGAGTCACAGCGAAAACCGACCGTCGTGCCATTGCCGGCCTGGGGCGGCAGGTCGTTGATCGGCTGCGTCACGCAGAACGAACTGCCGTCGTGCCGATAGAACAGCCGGACATGGCCGCTGTTCGACACGTTCCTTACGGGCTCACCGGCACCCACGACACCGAGTACCGAGTCGTAGAACCGCTTGGAACGTTCGATATCGCTGGAACCCACCATCACGTGACTGAGCATGCAAACTCCGTTGGGGCTTCAAAGGTCGTCCAGATTGTAATGGCTCACCTCGCCAGCGAAAACGGAAATGTCGCGAACGTCGCTTTCCTCCCGGGCACCTCAGTCGCCAGCGAGGTGTCGGGTGATCACCCTCTGAGCGAGTTCGGCCGCTTGCGGCCGCTGCCCGAGCGCAGAGGGTGATCACCCGACGCCTCCTCCGCGCATCGCACAAGCAGCAGACGTACGCCTCCTGCACTACGCGAAGAACAAGAAAAAGGCCCGCCAGTAACGGCGAGCCCTTTCCACTCATGCGCGAAGAACCTATCACCACTTACTTCGCCGGCACGCCCATTTCCTTCAACAGGTTGTCCGCGTGATCGAGGTGGTGCATCACCCAGAGCATGTAGCGCACATCCACCTGGATCGACCGGTTGAGCTTCGGGTTGAACAGCCAGTCGCCGCTCACCGACTCCCAGTTGCCGTCGAAGGCCAGGCCCACGAGACGCCCCTCGGCGTCCAGTGCCGGCGAGCCGGAGTTGCCGCCGGTGATGTCGAGGTCGGCCAGGAAGTCCACCGGTAGCGTGCCCAGCTTCTTCGAGGCGTAGCCGTCGAAGGCCTTCGCCCTGATCGCATCGATCTCGGCCTTGGGTGCGTCGAACGGATCTTCACCGGTGTTCTTCTCGACGATGCCTTCAGCCGTGGTGAACGCCGAGTAGCTCACGCCATCGCGCGGCGCCACGCCCTTCACGTTGCCGAAGGTCACCCGCAGCGAGCTATTCGCATCCGGGTAGACGGGCAAGCCCTGCGACTCCTTCCACGCGATGATCGCCTGCATGTAGCGCGGGCGCAGCTTGGCCAGTTCGCCCTCGCGGGCATCGTCCTGCTGGTCGATCGCCTTCAGTTCCGGCAGCAGTGCACGGGCCAGCTTGAGCATGCTGTCGTTGCTGGCGTCCAGTGTCTTCGCGTCGGCCTTGAACCACTTCATGCGCTCGGCGGTGTCGCCCAGCTGGCTGCCCTTGTACAGGGCGGCCACCTTCGCCTGGATCGCGGGACGCGTGGACGCGCCACCCAGCCAGGTGTCCAACCCGGTCAGGCGTTGGTCCTTCGGCAACGACACGTAGCGCACCAGGGCGTTGGTCAGCAGTTCCTGGTCGGTCTGCGCGTCGTAGCGACGCTCCATCTGCTTCAGGGCGCCCTCGATACGGGGTTCGTCGCGCTCCTGGTAGCCCGACTCGCGGTCCATGTCCCGCTTGGCACGCTCGTCGGCCAGCTTCGCCAGGCGCACGCCCGCGGAGAACAGCTGCGTTCGCTGGATGAGCATCAGGTCCAGGTCGCGCTCGCGGGTGGCCTGGTACTCGGCCAGCTTCGCCTTCAGCTGGGCGATGTCGGCGGCCAGCGCCTGGTTCTCGGCGCCGCCCTGTTTGGCCAGCCAGGCGTTGAGGTCGGCTTCCTGCTTCTGCTTGACCGCGACGGCGTCCGCGCGACGCAGGCCCTCGAGCTGGCCGCCGAAATTCTTCAGGTAGTTGTTGAGGCCGGCGACGAGGCTGGCGTACTTCACGGTGACGTTGGGATCGCGCTTGCCGTTTGCGGCGATGGTGTCGAGCTGCTGCTGGTAAAGCTTGATCTGCGTCGGGTAGGTCCAGTCGATGGCGCTGCTGACCTCCTGGGCCAGGCGGTACCGGTTGGTGCGGCCGGGGTAACCCACCACCATCACGTAGTCGCCTTCGTCCACGCCCTGCGCATTGACCTTGATGACATGCTTGGGGTGGTACGGCACATTGTCCTTCGAGTAAGCGGCGGACTTGCCGTCCTTCGCGACATACGCGCGCAGGTAGCTGAAGTCGCCGGTGTGACGCGGCCACATCCAGTTGTCGATGTCGCCACCGAACTTGCCGATGGACTCGGGCGGGGCGTACACCAGACGCACGTCCTTGATCTCCAGCTGCTTGATCAGCTGGTAGCTGTAGCCGCCGTGGAACGTGTAGACATCGCAGCGATAACCGTCGGTCTCGCAGGCCTTGACCAACGACTTCTTCGCCCGGTCGATCGCGTCGTAACGCTGCTGGCCGGTCATCGACGGGGTGAGCTTGCCGGTGACGTCGGCCGTGACGTCACGGATTTCCTCGGTGACGAAGACCCGCATGTCGGGCGAGCCCGGCAGTTCCTCGGCCGGCGTCTTCGCCAGGAAACCCTGCTCGATGAGGTTCTTGTCCTTGGTGGAGTTGTACTGCAGCGCGCCGTAGCCGCAATGGTGGTTGGTGACCACCAGGCCGTCCGGCGACACGAACGACGCCGTGCACCCGCCCAGGCTGACGATCGCGCCCATCGGGTAGGCCGTGAGGTCGGTGAGCGAGGCCGGATCGAGCTTGAGGCCGTGCTGCTTCAGCGTGGCGGCGATCTTCGGCAGCTGGGCCGGTTGCCACATGCCTTCCACGGCGTGGGCAACGGGAACGAACGCGGCCGCGAGGGCGGCGGCAAGGGCAAGTCGGCGCATGGGGTGATACTCCCTGAGTGTTATAAGGTAACAATGCGGCACGGGCCCGCGAGGGGCTATGTGCCGGAGGTCATGGGTGCGTCGGCGCATGGGCCGCGGGAACCCCCAGTTCCTCCAGCAACGCCGGCGACGGATACACCTTGTCCATCAGCCAGCGCATGTAACGCATGTCGACATGGATGGCGCGCTTGTAGCGCGGGTCGTACATCCAGCTGGCGCTGACGGCCTCCCAGTTGCTGTCGAAGTTCAGCCCGACCAGTTCGCCCTTCGCGTTCACCACGGGCGAGCCCGAATTGCCACCGGTGGTGTCGAGGTTGCTGAGGAAGTCGACCGGCATCGCACCGGTCCGTGGATCGGTGTAGCCCGCGAAGTCGGCCTTGCGGATCGCGTCGATGAGTGGCTTCGGCGCGTCGAACGGGAACCGTCCGGTGTTCTTCTCCACGATGCCCTGCACGGTGGTCACCGGCGCGTAGCTCACGGCGTCGCGTGCCGCCAGGGGCGTCACCTTGCCGTAGCTGACCCGCAGGGTCGAGTTGGCGTCCGGGTAGACCGCCTTGCCCTGGCTCTGGCGATAGGCTACCAGCGCCTGCATGTACGCGGGTCGCAGGCGCATGAGGTCCCCCTCTCGCGCCTTTTTCTCATCCTCGATGCGCAATAACGCGGGGCGGAGTGCGCGGGCGGCAACCAGCAGGGCGTCGTCGTCACGCTCGACGGTGCCAGGGGCGGCGGCGAACAGGCGTTCGCGCTGGGCCTCGTCGCCCAGGCGGGTGGCCGCATACAGGCGGTCCAGCGCGCGGGTCAGTTCGGCGGGCGTGCGGCCGAACACGGTGTCCAACTCGTGCAGGCGCTGTGCGTCCGGCAGCTGCTGATAGCGTGTCATCAACGTGCCGACCAGCGCCTTTTCCACGGCGGGATCGTAGCGGCGCTGGATCTGCCGCAGCTGGCTGTGGATCATCTCCTCGTCGCGCGCCTGGTAGCCGGATTCACGCGCCGCGTCGTCCTTGCGCCGTTCCACGGACAGTCGATCGATCGACAGCGCACCTCGCATCAACTGCGTCTGCGCGGACAACAGGCCGACCAGCAGGTCGCGTTCGCGCACGTCCTTGCCCTGCGCAATCAACGCCATGACCTGATCGATCGACGGCCGCAGCGCCTTTGCATCCGGTTGGGTGGCCAGCCACGCCAGCATCGCCGCTTCGTCCTCGCCACGCACGGCCACCGCGTCGCTGCGCTCCAGGCCTTCGCGCTCACCGCTGAAACGCTTGATGCTGTTCTTCAGCGATTGCAGTTGCGACGCATAGCGGATGCCTGCGTCCTTGTCGGTCTTGCCCTGCGCCTCGATCACGTCCTGCAAGGCCTTGAGCACCGTCACGGCGGTGGGTAGCCGCCACTGCACCTGATCGGCGAACTCGGCCGCGGTGCGATGGCGATAGGTGGTGCCTGGGTAGCCGGCCAGCATGACGAAGTCGCCTTCGGCCACGCCCTCCGCGGCGATCTGCAAATGCGAAGGCGGATGGTAGGGCACGTTGTCCGGCGAAAAATCGGCCGGCTTGCCGTCCTTGCCCACGTAGGCGCGCAGTACCGTGAAGTCGCCCGCATGGCGCGGCCAGACGAAATTGTCGATCTCGTCGCCGTAGTTGCCGATGGCGCGCGGCGGGGCGTACACCAGCCGGATGTCGCGCAGTTCCAGCTGGCGCACGAGGTAGAAGTCGCGGCCGTAGAACATCGTCGAGACGCTGCAGCGGATGCCGGCCTCCGCTTCGCACTCGGCGACGAGCGCCTTGCTGGCGGCATCCACGGCGTCGTAGTACGCCCTGCCCGTGGTACCGCGCGCGGCGGCCAGGATGCGGTCGGTGACCTTGTCGAAGCCGACGGTCACACGAAGACGGTAATCGGGGTTCGCCGGCAGTTCGCCGGCGCGGTCGGGCGTCACGAAGCCGTCGGTGATCAGGTCGCGGTCTGCCCGCGTGTTGTACTGGATCACCCCGAAGGCCACGTGGTGGTTGGTCAGCACCAGGCCGTCGGACGAGACGAACGCCCCGGTCCCGCCGCCGATCCGGACCACGGCATTCAACGGCGCGCGGGTGAGATCGGCGAGGTCGTCCGGGTTGCCGCGGAAGCCGGCCTCCTTGAGGTTCTTCGCAAGCGAGGGCAGTTGCGACGGTAGCCACATGCCTTCGTCGGCCTTCGCATCCAGCCCCAGCGCCATGGCCGCGCCCAGCATCATCGTTCGGATTCCCATCATCGGTGCCCCTGTCGGTCTTGCCCAAAGCGGACCCGACCATAGAGGCCCTCGGGCGGTCGTGGCAATGGCGCGGCGCACCACGACCGGATCGGTGGCGGCCTTATAATCGCGGTTTGGGTCCGCCCCCGGACCTTCCCCGCACGGAACCCTTTGAAGCCCATGCAGCAGACGATGAAGGCGCTGGTCAAGCGCAAGCCCGAACAAGGCATCTGGATGGAAGAAGTGCCGGTGCCGCAGCCCGGCCCGAACGAAGTCCTGATCAAGGTCGAGAAAACCGCCATCTGCGGTACCGACCTGCACATCTACAAATGGGACGAATGGTCCCAGCGCACGATCACCCCGGGGCTGACCATCGGCCACGAGTTCGTCGGCCGCGTGGCCGAGATCGGCCCCGGCGTCACCGGCTACGCCATCGGCGACCGCGTCTCCGCCGAGGGGCACATCGTCTGCGGCCACTGCCGCAACTGCCGTGCCGGCCGCCAGCACCTGTGCCCGAACACCACCGGCATCGGCGTGAACCGCAACGGCGCCTTCGCCGAATACATGACCATGCCCGCCTCGAACCTCTGGCCGATCCCGGACCAGGTGCCGTCCGAGCTGGCCGCCTTCTTCGACCCGTACGGCAATGCCGCGCACTGCGCGCTGGAATTCGACCTGATCGGCGAAGACGTGCTGATTACCGGCGCCGGCCCCATCGGCATCATCGCCGCGGGTATCGCCAAGCACGTGGGCGCGCGCAACGTGGTGGTCACCGACGTGAACGACTACCGCCTCAAGCTGGCCGCCGACATGGGGGCCACGCGCGTGGTCAACGTGTCGAAGCAGTCGCTGAAGGACACCGTGAAGGACCTGCACATCGAAGGCTTCGACGTGGGCCTGGAGATGAGCGGCAACCCGCGCGCCTTCGGCGACATGCTCGACTGCATGTACCACGGCGGCAAGATCGCCATGCTGGGCATCATGCCGCGTGGCGCCGGCATCGACTGGGACAAGGTGATCTTCAAGGGCCTCACCCTTCAGGGCATCTATGGCCGGAAGATGTACGAGACCTGGTACAAGATGACCCAGATGGTCCTCACCGGCTTCCCGCTGCAGAAGGTGCTCACGCACCAGATCGCCATCGACGATTTCCAGCGCGGCTTCGACCTGATGGACGCGGGTCACTGCGGCAAGGTGGTGTGCTCATGGACATGACCTACCCGGGCCAGACACGTTTCGCCAGCGAACTCGACGCCATCCGCGAACAGGGCCTGTTCAAGCGCGAGCGCATCATCGTTTCGCCGCAGTCGGCGCAGATCACCCTCGAGGACGGCCGTTCCGTCCTCAACTTCTGCGCCAACAACTACCTGGGCCTGGCCGACCACCCCGAGGTGATCCAGGCCGCCAAGGATGCGCTGGACACGCATGGCTTCGGCATGGCCAGCGTGCGCTTCATCTGTGGCACGCAGGACCTGCACAAGGAACTGGAGGCGAAGATCGCCACGTTCTTCGGCAAGGAGGACACCATCCTCTACGCCGCCTGTTTCGATGCCAACGGCGGGCTGTTCGAACCGCTGCTGGGCGAAGAAGACGCGGTCATCTCCGACGCTCTCAACCATGCGTCGATCATCGACGGCATCCGGCTGTGCAAAGCCAAGCGGTTCCGCTACGCCAACTGCGACATGGCCGATCTGGAAGCCCAGTTGCAGGCGGCCGACGCCGCCGGCGCGCGGACCAAGCTGATCACTACCGACGGCGCGTTCTCGATGGACGGCTTCGTGGCCCCGCTGGCCGAGATCACCGCGCTGGCGGCGAAGTACGGCGCCCTCGTGCACATCGACGAATGCCACTGCACCGGATTCCTCGGTGACACCGGCCGCGGCTCGGCCGAGGTACACGGCGTGCTCGACAAGATCGACATCATCACCGGCACGCTGGGCAAGGCCCTGGGTGGCGCGCTGGGCGGTTTCACCACCGGCCGCCGCGAGGTGATCGAACTGCTGCGCCAGCGCTCCCGGCCCTACCTGTTCTCCAACTCGCTGCCGCCGCACGTGGTGGCGGCGGGCACGAAGGTCTTCGACATGCTGGACGCCGCGGGCGACCTACGCGAGAAGGTGAAGGAGAACACGCGCTATTTCCGCGAGAAGATGACCGAAACGGGTTTCGACATCCGTCCCGGCCAGCACCCCATCGTGCCGGTGATGATCTACGACGCCAAGCAGGCCCAGGCCATGGCGGCCGACCTGCTCGACGAAGGCGTCTACGTCACCGGGTTCTTCTTCCCGGTGGTGCCGCAAGGCAAGGCGCGCATCCGCACGCAGATGAGCGCGGCGCATACGCGCGAACACCTCGATCATGCGATCGCGGCGTTCACGAAGGTCGGACGCTCGCTGGGCCTCCTGAAACACTGAGGCAACGCGGCGCGCCTACCGGGCTCCGAGGCGAAGAGCCGCCGCCTCGGCCCCGGTAAGGTGACGCCACTGCCCCTTGCCCAGGTCGCCCAGCGGCAGGTCGCCTATCGCCACGCGGACCAGGCGCTGCACGTCGAAGCCGAGTACGGACATCAGTCGGCGGATATGTCGATTGCGCCCCTCGTCCAGGGTCACTTCTAGCCAGGCCGTCTTCTCGCCACGGCGCAGCAACGATGCCGCACCCGCGCGCAGTGGCTCGCCCCCATCGATCACACCCGTGAGCATGGCCGACAGGGTGGCCTCGTCCGGCTGGCCGACGACCTGCACATGATAGGTCTTGGGCACGTGGGTGGCCGGGTCGGTGATACCGGCCGACCATGCCGTATCGTTGGACAGCAACAGCAGGCCCTCGCTTGCCTTGTCCAGGCGCCCCACCGGCCCCAGCCAGGGCAGACCGGCACCCTCCAGCAACCCGTACACGGTATCGCGCCCCCGCTCGTCCGCCGCCGACACGACGATACCGCGCGGCTTGTTCATCGCCACGTAGACCGGCGTGGCGGTTTCCACGCCGCCCCCGTCCAGCTCGATGTGCTCGGTACCGGTAATGGGGAATTCCGGGTCCCGCACGACGCGACCATCCACCCGCACCCGTCCTTCACGGGTAGCCTTCTCCGCCTGGCTGCGCGAGCAGACGCCGCGCTTGGACAGCACCCGCGCCACGCCAAAGGCAGGGGCCGATCGCGCGGGTCGGCGCATGGCGGACGGGGACAACGGAGGACGACGCATGGACAGCCACCAAAAAAAACGGCATGCCGGAGCATGCCGTTTCGGAAAATACGTTGAAGGGTACCCGTCAGATCTTGGCGATACCTTCGGGGCGCTTGGCGCCGGCGAAGTGCTTGGACCAATAGGCCTCGTTGAGGCTGTCCACGCGAACCGTCTTGCCCGCCGACGGGGAGTGGATGAACTGGCCGTTGGCGATGTACATGCCGACGTGCGAGATGGCCTTGCCGCGGGTGCGGAAGAACACCAGGTCGCCCGTCTTCATTTCGTTGCGCTTGACCTTGAGACCGGCGAGGAACTGGCTGGCCGAGTTGGTCGGGAGGTCGAGGCCGATGCTGTGGGCGAAGACGTAGCGGACGAAACCGCTGCAATCGAAGCCGGTGGACGGAGCGCGGCCACCCCGGTGGTAGCGGATATCGCGCAGTTTCATCGCGAAAGAAAGCAGGGCCTCGCGGGCATGGCCATCGACGTGGCCGGCGAGCTTGGCGGAGGCGGCGGCAACGACGCTGTCGTCGTCTTCGTCGTCGGCCAGGGAATCTTCGTCGGAGGACGTGGTATCAGCGACCGCGGCGGTGGATTTCGGGGCGGTGAGCGACGCCTTGGGGGCGGTGAGCGAAGCGATGTCCGGAATGGCCGACTGGGCCAGGGCGTTCGCCGGTGCGAACACGGGAAGATCGGTGAGGAGCAGCGTTGCGGACTGGTCAAGACCCTGTGGAGCGGCGACGGTGTCGGCCATGACGGGTGTGACGGAAGCGATGCAGCAGGAGGCTAACGCGAGAGCGGTCAGTCGCTTTAAATACATGAGCGATAAGGCCTATTCATCGTGAAGTTAAGCCGCCGTGAAGGTGAGACGACCGTGAACGAGTGGTGAAGTTACCAAACGACGACGGCCTTGTTGTTGGCATAAAGTTAAAAGCGGTCAGTCCTAGGAAACATTCATACAAGTCGCACAAAAATGCGGGCTGCGAGACGGAAACCTGAACACATAGAAGCACTTGGCTTCACATATGTGAGCATGAAATCACGTAATCGGCCGTCTGACGGGTGCTGGACGCCGTCAGGGCGTGTAGGTGCGAGCCCCGAACAAGGCGCTGCCAACACGTATTTCCGTACTGCCTTCCGCGATCGCCAGGGCGAAATCGCCACTCATGCCCATGGAAAGCCGGTCCAGCGTGTGGCCCGCCTGGCGGCCCGTCTCGCGGCACCCGTGCAACGTACGGAAACACTGCCTGACCACGGCCTCGTCGTCGGACGCTTCCGCCAGGGTCATCAGGCCACGGACGCGCAACGTGTCGAAGGCGCGCAACTGTTCCAGGAAGGCGGGCAACGCTTCCGGGGCCAGCCCGAACTTGCTCTCTTCCCGGGAGGTCTTCACCTGCACGAGGACATCGATAGCCCTGCCCTCCGCCTGCAACGCCTTATCGAGGGCCACGGCCAGGTCGAGGCGGTCCAGCGACTGCACCTCGGTCACCAGGCGCGCCACCGGCTTGGCCTTGTTGGTCTGCAGGTGACCGATGACCACCCAGTCGAGCGCTTCGGCAGCCAGCTCGGCCGCCTTGGCCTGGATCTCCTGGACCTTGTTTTCGCCGAACCGGCGCAGGCCGAGGGCGACAGCCTCGCGCACCACGTCGGCACTGAACGTCTTGCTGACCGGCAGCAGGGTCACCTCTGCCGGATCGCGCCCCGCCGCCGTGCACGCGGCGGCCATGGCACCGCGCACGCCCGCGAGGCGATCGGCGAAGGTGCCCGCCCCGTCGGTCATGCCTTCGAGGCTTCCTGGAAGTGGCGCGCAACCACATCGGCCACCACCATGCTCACCCGCTTGCCCGTGGGGATATGCAGGAATTCGTTCGGGCCGTGGGCGTTGGAATGCGGCCCCAGCACACCGGTGATGAGGAACTGCGCCTGCGGAAACTTGTCCCCGAGCATGCCCATGAACGGGATGCTGCCGCCTTCGCCCATATACGCGGCGGGCGCGCCGAAGTAATGCTGCGACGCCTGCGCCACGGCATCCTCCAGCCAGGGCGAGAGGGCGGGCGCGTTCCAGCCGCTGCCATCCTTCTCGAGGTCGAAGCTGACCCGGGCGCCGTAGGGTGGATCCTTCTCCAGCAGGTGCTTGAGGAACGCGCCGGCCTCCGCCCCCGAAAGGGTCGGCGGCACACGGAGGCTCAGCTTCACCGACGTCTTCGGGCGCAGCACGTTACCAGCGCTGTCCAGCGGAGGCATGCCACCCACGCCGGTCACCGCCAGCTGCGGCCGCCAGGTGCGATTGAGCACGAGCTCGCTCAGGTCGGTGGCCGCCGGTTGCATGCCTTCGACGAAGGGAAACTTGTCGTAGATGGCAGTGCCAAGGACCTCGGCGGAACGGCGGGCCTGCTCGACACGCTGGGCCGGGATCTCGACATACAGCTCGCGCGGCACGATCTCGCCGGTCTGCGGGTTCTCCAGGCGGCTGAGCAGGTCGCGCAGGATGCGGAAGCTCGACGGCACCACGCCGGATGCGTCGCCGGAATGGACGCCTTCCTCGAGGACCTGCACGGTCAGGTTGCCGCCGGTCATGCCGCGCAGCGACGTGGTCAGCCACAGCTGGTCGTAGTTGCCGCAGCCGGAGTCGAGGCAGACCACCAGGGCCGGGTTGCCGATGCGGCCGGCCAGGTGATCGACGTAATGCGGCAGGTCGTAGCTGCCCGATTCCTCGCAGGCCTCGATCAGGATGACGCAGCGGGCATGCGGCACGCCCTGTTCGCGCAGCGCCAGCAGGGCGGCGAGCGAGCCGAAAATGGCGTAGCCGTCGTCCGCGCCGCCACGGCCGTAGAGCTTGTCGCCCTTGATCACCGGCACCCACGGACCGAGGTCCTCGGCCCAGCCCGTCATCTCTGGCTGTTTGTCGAGGTGGCCATAGAGCACGACGGTTTCGTCGGTGCCCTTGCCGGTCACGCCCTGCGCGGGCACGTCGATGTAGATCAGCGGCGTGCGGCCTTCCAGGCGCACCACCTCGAGCGTAGCGCCCTCGAAGGCCGGCAGCTTCGCACGCGCCCAGCGCTCCATCAGGTCTACTGCCTGGTCCATGTAACCGTGTTCCCGCCACTGCGCGTCGAACATCGGCGACTTGTTGGGAATGCGGATGTACTCGACCAGCTGCGGGACGATTTCCGCATCCCAGAGGGCACTGACGAAGGAGGTGATGCGCGAGGTATCCATGGCGGGCGGCTTCAGGTGGGCAAGCGGCGATTGTAACAGCGCCGACGGAACGGCCCTTCGCGCCGTCGGCGAGGGCGTCGGGCAGGCGCAGCGAACGCGTACGCCACGGCGCCCACCACGCCGGTTCGCGCGCGGGCGGGCTCGCCGCACAGTGCCCGGGCGTCATGCGACGCGCCATCGAAGGAAACACACCGTGAATCGTCTCATCCTCGCCCTCGCGGGCCTCATGATCTCTTCGTCCGCCTTCGCCTCCACGCCGGTGAACGTGAATACGGCCGACGCGCCCGCCCTCGCCCAGTCGCTGGATGGCGTGGGGCTGGCCAAGGCGCAGGCCATCGTGGCCTGGCGGGACGCCCATGGCCCCTTCGAATCCGCCGACCAGCTCACCGAGGTCAAGGGGATCGGCCAGGCGCTGGTCGACCGCAACCGCGAGGCCATCCAGGTCGACGGCGGCAAACCGGGCAAGAAGCCCCGGCCGGCACGGGCCGCACGCGCCAAGGGCGTCGACGCCGACGACTGAGCCCGACCTTACGCCGCCGGCGGAACGCGCTACACTCGCGCCCCATGCCGGCGGCGCTTCAGCCCTGCCGACGGGACCTGGGGCCAGATGATCCGATGATCGTGCCGCGTTACCGCATCACCGCCTCCGCCATCCCCGGTGCCGGCAAGGGTCTTTTTCTCGATGAAGCGGTTGCCGCCGGCCGCATCGTCACCGCGCCCGACGCCATCGACCGCACCCACCGCTGGGACGAGATCCTGGCCTCCCCGTCGCTTTCCGCCGACCTCCATGCCGCCGCGCGCTGGTTCGAGGACCGCTACACCGTCTCCCCGGAATGGCCCGACGAGTGCTACGTCAACCACAGCTTCGAACCCACAGGCCTGTGGCACCTGGGGTTCATCTTCGCCGCGAGGGATCTGGTCCAAGGCGATGAAATCACGGTGGATTACCGCCACCTGCTCGCACCGGGCCAGGAAGAAAGCTTTTACGACGCGGCAAGTGGTGAGAAAATAACCGGCTTGTCCTGGCACGAAAGCCTCACACGCTCGACGCGTGCCCTGGCCGCCCTGCTCGGCTGACTCCCTTGGTCACCTCCATGCCCCTATCCGATATCCCCGTCCTGGAAACGCCGCGCCTGCGGCTCACCGCCCTTACCGAACAGCATTTCGACGACTACGCGCGCATGCTCGCGGATGCCGAAAGCACCCGGTGGATCGGTGACGGCCAGCCTCTTGACCGCATGAACGCCTGGCGGTCCATGGCCATGCTGCTGGGTCACTGGGCCCTGCGCGGCTGCGGCATGTGGGCCATGGAGCTGAAGGACACCGGCGAATTCATCGGCCGCGCCGGCCTGATGAAACCGGAAGGCTGGCCCGACCTGGAACTGGGCTGGATGCTGAAGCCGGAGCACCGCCACCACGGCTATGCGACGGAAGCGGGCGAAGCCATCCTCGACTTCGCGTGGAACACGATGCACGCCCAGCGCGTCATCAGCCTGGTGCGCATCGGCAACGAGGCCTCGGACCACGTAGCCGAGCGGCTCGGCGGCGAACACATCGACAACATCGATTTCCTCGGTGGCGCCACCCACCTGTTCGCCTACTACCCGCCCCATCGCGAGCTGCGTCGCGCCAGCTAGGTCCGCGCGGGAAAGTCGGTACGCCGGCGGCGCTGCAGGTTCGTGCCGGCCAGGCCGGCCAGCGCCAGCAGGCGTGCGGTACGCATCCAGGCGATCACCGCCACGCCCAGCTGCACGACCAGAAAGGCGATGAACCACTCCCCGCCCACGGCCACCGCATGCCCGCGCCACGCGGCGATCAGGGCGGCCACACCCGCGCCAGGCACGGTGATCGCCAGGTACACCGACAGGCTGGCGAACGGCCGCCGCGCAAACTGCGCGACACCGCGCACAAAGGCGAGCAGCGACGAACGCAGCCCGGCATCGGCGATGAACTGGGCGCGCGCCGACTCGACCAGGGCCTGCGCGATCACGAAACCGAGCACGGTCAGCGCGAGGGCACCGTCCTGGTAGAGGTCCGCCGTCGACGGCAGCAACGCCGCCTCGACGCGCTCGTCCGCAAGCGACGTCACACCCTGCGAAAGCAGCACGACCAGGCCATAGGGAATCAGCGAGAGCGGCAGCAGGCGCAGCATCCGCCCGTACTCCGCGGCGCCGCCCTGCAACAGGGCACCGAAGCCCAGCGCGCGGCCAGCACGACCGCCGGCCACTACCATGCCCGTCAGGAACGGGGAAAAGGCCAGTGTGAGGATGGCGCCCACGGTGAAGGCCGAGCCCGTCCAGGTACTGCGCTGTACCGTGGCGACGGCATCGGCGAAGAACAGGCCGTCAAAGTGGCGCGCCCAGGCGCCCGCATGCACCGAATGTCCGGTCATGTCGTCGAGGACGCTCCACAGCGGCAACGCCACGACCAGCGTCGGCAGCAGCGTGATCGCCATCCACAGCAGCATCAGCCGCCATTGCAGGCCGCCGATCGCACCCAGGCCCAGGGCCGCTGCGGTCGATCGTTTGGTACGGGCGTTCATAGGGTCACCAGGAAAGCGTAGAACCCCTGCAGCAACGCCGCGACGTCGGCGCTCCAGCGATGGGAAGCGGCGTGGTCGGCCTCGACGGTGCGGCTGTCGTTGAGCTTGTTCGCATCGAGGTAGAGGGTGCGCTCCGGGTCCAGTTCGGCGGAAACGCCCTTGGCCGGCCGGGTAAAGGCGAAGCGAGCCCAACGCCGCGTGTCGTCCCAGCGCGCGGTTTCCACGCCGCCATCGGCAAAGGTGACCTTGAGTGTCTGCGGTACCGGGGCACCGTCGCGCCAGAGGGTCACCGTGGTCTTCCACGGGAATGGGCCCAGGCCCTTCGCCGCACCGGGATGGGCCTTCGTCCAGGCGTCGCGCTGGCGCTGGATGGCCGCGTCGTTGTCGTCGGTACTGGTTTCCACGCGTTTGCCATCGACCATGGCGGTGCCCGCCAGCGGCAGCACTTCCTCGCTGGCGATGTCGCTGACGCGGTCGTCGATGCGGTCGGTGCCGTAGACGTACTGGTCGAACACCTGCGCCACCACCGCCGGCTGCCCCGTCGAGGCCGACAGGGACGCCTGCAGGTCGCCGATCGACGGATGACGGAAGCGCCAGGTGGCGTAGTAATCCCTGAACGCCTTTTCGGTCGCCGCCTTGCCCAGCCGTTCCTCGAGGTCGTGCAGGGCGGTGGCGGTACGCGAATACACCGTGACATACGTGCCGCTGGACAGGCGATCCCATGAGTTCGCGCCCAGCGCATCGGCCGGTCGCGACAGCATCGCCGTCATCCGTTCGAGCATGAATACCGGCAGTGCCGGCTCGACGCCGAAGAACCGCCACAGCGGCGTGGTCAGGTACACCGGCTGGTTGCGCGCGCGCAGCATGCGCTCGTCCCAGTATTCGTTGAGGCCTTCGTCGAGCATCGGCTCCTCGAACTCGTTCGAGGCGATCAGCCCGTAGAAATAGCCATGGCCGAACTCGTGCACGGTGACGAAATCCAGCATGTATTCGTCGATCGTCTTCGCCGGCACGTTGGTGTAACTGTCCGCGGTGAAGAAGGTGGGGTATTCCATGCCGCCCGCCTCGTCGGCGTTGAACGGCGGCACCACGGCGGTTACGGTCTTGTACGGGTAGGGGCCCAGCGTGGACGAAAACCAGCCGAGCGCATCGACGGTGGCCTTGAGCACCGGCTTCGCCGTGGCCGCGTATTCGGGTGGGTAGATCACGCGCACTTTCACGGTCGGGCTGCCCGGGCCTCGCCATTCACCGTCCATCGTGCGGTAGCCGGGCGCCGCCATCCAGGCGAAATCGTGCACGTCGGCCTGGATGAAATGCCAGGTGAGCGCGTCGCCTTCCGGCACCGGCTCCCCCTGCTGTTCGCCGGTGGCACCCACCACGTAGCCCTTGGGCACGGTCATGTGGACGTCGTACTCGCCGAAGTCGGCGTAGAACTCGCTGTTGAAATGGAACGCGTGCACATTCCAGCGCGGCGCCGTCGCACCGCGCTCCCCGGCCAGTTCGAGCACGCCGATCTTCGGGAACCACTGCCCCACGAGATGGAACGAGCCGACGTAGCCGGTGCGCTCGATCACCCGCGGCAGCTGGCTGTGGAACGACATGTCGAGCGTGACGCTGGCACCGGGCGCCACCGGCCGGGCCAGGTCGACCCGCACCACGGTGTGGTCCGTCGTGGGGCCACCATCCGGGTGCACGTAGCGCCACGACAACGCGGCGCCGTCCTGCTCCACCCTGCCCAGGTCGATGTACCCCCATTCGCCCTTCTTCACCTCGGCCGCACCGCGCGAACCGCCGGCACCGGCGAGCACGTTGCGCTCGGTGAAGAACAGGCTGCCTTCCCCTTCGAAGGCATTCAGGTACAGGTGCAGGAACACCGACGACACCGGACGATCGCTGCGGTTGCGCCAGGTCAGCTGCTGCTGGCCGTCCACTGTGTGCTTTCCCGGATCGAGCCGCGCCTGGATGCGGTAGGACACGACGCGGTCGGACAGCGTGGCCTCGTCCCCCTTGCGTGGACCGCCCCACGCCTCGGGTGCGCTGGGCGTGCGGACGAAGCCGGCATGGGGCGATGCGAAGGGAATCTCGACGGGAAGCTGCGGCGCCGCGACAACGGTGCTGGCGGAGGCCGGCACGGGCGGAGCGACGGGCGCGACGGGCACGGCATCCTGCGCCCATGCCCCGGCGAGGCCGAGCAGCGCCACCGCTGCGACACAACGAACCACCCTGGCTGCCTTGCGGCGCATCGACCACCCTCCCCTGCAATCCGGAAAGATTGCGGGCTGGGGCCTTCATGCCGATATAGGCCAGAGGTCACGGTTCACGCCCATGCGATCAGCCGGGGAACGGGCGCTCGCGCATCCACTTGGTGACGATCCATTTCTCGCCACGGATCACCGGCGCGCCGCCGTGCAGCGACAGCACATCGAGTGTCCCGTCGGCGTCGGTGTACTCGAAATACAACGCCTGCCCCTTGCGCGGCACGTAGCTGAAATCGATGCGCGGGAAGATGGTTTCCCCACCCGCTTCGACATCCGCCAGGTACATGATCAGCGTGGATACCCGCTGGCCGCCTTGCCGCAGCGGAACCTCGCTGCCCTTTTCCTCCGGCGGGAAATAATCGTAGTGGGGAACGTATTCGCCACCGACGCCGTAACGCATCACCTGCAGGCCTTCACCGTGCTCCTCGCTCAGGCCCATGATGGCCGCGGCCCGTGCATCGATACGCTGGATCAGCGGATTCTCCGACCGCTGGAAGAACGCGCCTTCGCTCGTGCGGATATCCATGACGGTGTTGGCCCCGGATTCCGGCGAGACCACGGCGGAGCGTTCCAGGCGAACCTGCGCCATGTGCATCAGCTGCTCGCACTCCGCCTCGTCGAGCACCCCGTCGAGCAAGGCGACCACGGGCCGCGCGATGCGCAACAGCACCCGGATATCGCGGTCGGGGGTGTGCAGGATGTGGCCCTGGGCAAGGCGCGAGACGTGGGGCGTGGCCGGCGTCGACCGCTCGGCGACCGGCCCGGCCCCGCCGAACAAGGCATCGCTGATGGCACTGCGGGCGATACCGGTATCGAACTGGTGGTCGCGCATCGTGGCCAGGATATCGGCCGGCGCGTTGCCCGCGGCTAGCGACTCGGCGATCCAGCGGTACCAATCGGGCGTAACCCTGGTGTGCTTGCGCGTCTCCATGTGCGTGGAGCTCCCTGGCGAATGATCGTGAACAGTGTGCCTTTCCGGCGCCGAAAGTGCATCGTACGCAGCGTGAAGACGCCTGCGCTCAGCCGGCCGAATCGGGCGGCGATGCGACCAGCCACGCCAGCTTCTTCGCCCGCGGCAACCGTTTCACCACCCACTCGGCCCGTGAGGCCTCGGCCCGGTCGGCGAACGGCCGCGAGCCGAGCAGGCGCACGGGCGGATTGGCCCGGGTATAGCGCGCGCCCTTGCCGGCCACATGCGCCGCATAGCGGGCGTCCAGGTCGTTGGTGATCCCCGCGTACCAGGCGCCGTTGCGGCATTCGATCAGATAGACACACCACATGCCGCGTAGCGTAACCGGCATGCCTACAATCGGGCCATGCATCCGTCCTACGACCTGGCCGTCAACTACCCCCTGCGAACCCCGGTAGCCGCCCGGCTGGCCGAGGCACTGGCCCACGCGACCGTGGGTCCCGACACGCTGGCCTATCCCGATCCGCGGGGTGCGGCGCCGACGCGCCAGGCGATCGCACAGTGGATGACCCGTATCGGCGGGCACGCCGCCGTCGATCCCGGCCACCTTGTGCTGACCCTGGGCGCGCGCCACGCGTTGTGGCTGGCGCTGGCGTGCCTTGTCGCCGAGGGGGAGGCGTCGACGGTGATGGTCGATACCCTTACCTACCACGGCTTCCGCGACCTTGCGTCGGGCATGGGAACCCGATGTGTCGATGTCGCCATGGACGAGCACGGCATGCTGCCGGATTCACTCGACGCCGTGGCGGCACGTTCGGGCAGCCGCGTCGTGTACGTGCAGCCGACCCTGCACAACCCGACCACCCTCACGCTGCCCCTGCAACGGCGCCTGGACCTCGCCGCGGTGGTGGAGCGACGGGGGCTGTGGATCATCGAGGGCGACGTGTACAGCCACCTGGTGCACGACACGGGCGAGGCACTGCCGCCGTTCGCCACCCTGTTGCCCCAGCGCACCCTGCATGCGGGCGGCGTCGGCAAGCTGCTTGGCCCGGGCCTGCGCGTCGGCTGGCTGCGACTACCGAATCCGGCGCTCCTTGCGGCGTGCGTGGAGCCGCTCCGCCGCGCCACCGATGGCTTGCCGGGATGGCTGCCGGCCGTGGTCGCCGACTGGATGCGGGATGGCACGGCCCTGGCACTGAACCAGGCCCTGCAATCGGCGATGCGGGAGCGTGCGGCCCTTGCACGCCAGGTCGTGGGGCCCGACCTGGTGACCTCCGGCGCCAGCCTGCATGCGTGGCTGCCCTGCGCAGATGCGGAGGCCTTCAGCGAGCGCCTCCTGGCACGGGGGGTCAGGGTCGGTAACCCGGCCGGGTATGGCGATCCATCCACCCGTGCCACGGGGGTGCGCCTGTGCCTGGGGGCCGAGGAGGATATCGGCCGGCTGGAGGTGGCGTTGGGGATCGTTGGAGGGTGTCGTTAGGCCGGTTTCGCGCACATCGTGCGCTCCTACCCGTGCGGGGGTGAGGGCGGGCCGTGCGGGGGTGAGGGCGGGCCGTTTGGCGATGGGGTGGCGGTCAGCTTTTCGAGGGCCTTGCCGACGGCGGCGAAGGCGAAGGCCCCGGTGACGTGCGTGGCCGCGCCCAGGCCGCCGCCGCAATCGAGCTTCACCGCGTCGCTGCCGGCGGGCCGCACGCCGCAGACGCTGCCATCGGGCTGCGGGTAGCGCACGTTCTGCAAGGAATACACCGCGGATACGCCGAAGAAGCGATCGGGGTTGCGTGGGAAGCCGTGCTCCTGGCGGAGCTTCTTCCGGATCATGCTGAGCATGGCGTCGTGCTCGGTGCGCGACAGGTCGCGCACGCGCACCTGCGTGGGGTCGGTGCGGCCGCCGGCCGCGCCCACCGTCACCAGGGGCAGCTTGCGGCGGCGACACCAGACGATGGTCTCCAGCTTCACCTTGAGGGCGTCGCAGGCATCGATCACCACGTCGTAGTTGCGGTCCAGAAGCTCGTCCAGGCTGGACGGCGTAAGGAAACGCTCCATGGCCTCGAGCCGGATCGTCGGGCTGATCGCATGGGCGCGTTCGGCGATGACGCCCACCTTGGGCCGGCCGTACTGGCCGTCCAGCGCGTGCAACTGGCGGTTGGTGTTGGACAGGCAGACATCGTCGCCATCGATCAGCGTCAACCGGCCGACCCCGCTGCGCGCCAGGGCTTCGGCCGCCCACGAGCCCACGCCACCCACCCCGATGACGCATACGTGCGCCCGGGCGAGGCGGTCGAGGCTGCCGCGCCCGTACAGGCGCTCGATGCCGGCGAAGCGTTCCGCCTGTGCGGTACCCACATGATTTCCAGGGGAAAGGACTGTGCTCATGGTCTCATATTGAAAGAACGGAGCCGTCAGCTATGCTGACGACCGTGCCAGGCCAGGGATCCCCCATGCGTGCGTTGCTCCTCGTCATCCTCGGCCTCGCGGTCGGCGCGATGGGCGCGACCTTCGCGCTGTCCGCCCTGCGCCAGGGCACGCCGTTCCACAGCGGCGTCATGGCCGTGATGCAACATCGCATGGGGGTGCTGCGAGCCAACGTGCGGGCGAGGCAGTGCGATGCCAAGGTGTCGGCCAGGCAACTGGCTGCCCTGCGGGTCTCCGCCGGCGATATCCGCGACGCCTTCCCCGACATGGATGCCCCGTTCTTCGCCGCCGGCGACGCCCTGGGCCAGGCCGTGGATGTGGCGCGTACCGCCGCACCGGCCAGCTGCGACGCCCTGGCCACCGTCCTCAAGCCCATCGGCGATGCCTGCCAGGCCTGCCACCGGCAGTACCGCTAACCCATGACCGACGCCGAACCCGCCATGGACACGCCCACCGACAAACCCAGCGGTCCGCAGGGCTTCCTGCGCATGCGCTGGTGGCTGCTGGTACGGGCCATGGCACGTTTCGAAACCACCATGTTCCTGCGCACGCGCTACTCGCAGCCGAAGATGGTGGCGATCGGCGTCGTCGGCAGTTTCTGCCTGGCGGTGTATTACCCGGTCTGGGCCTATCTCTTCCCCCAGCCCTACGAAAACCTGCCCATGCGGCTGGTCTGCAGCGCCACCTTCATTCCGCTGGCGCTGCTGCCATGGTGGCCACGGCGCCTGCGCACGCACCTGCCGACCTACTGGTACTTCGCGATGACGGTGGCCATGCCCTTCTTCGTGGGCTACATGACGCTGCGCAACGCGACCCCGGCCTGGCTGATGACCCACCTCGCGTGCATCATGCTGCTGATGATGCTGTTCGACCTGGTGAGCTTCCTGCTGGTGTTCTCGCTGGGCAGCCTGCTGGCGGGGCTGGTCTTCGTGCTGTCACCGGAGGCCCACCTGCATACGCGGACCATGCTGGAGTACATCCCGCTGCTGCTGTTCGGCATGGTCGGCGGCGCCACGTGCACCGTGTCGTCGAACATGGCGGAGCAATCGCGCATCGATGCCCTCACCGCCGCGTCCAACAACATCGCGCACGAGCTGCGCACGCCGCTGGGCTCGTTGCGCATCGCCGCGCGCGCGGTGGCTCGCTACATGCCCGACCTGATCCGCAGCCACCGGCTTGCCGAGGGCGAAGGCCTGGCCGTGCCGGAAATGCGCGCGCAGAACCTGCACGCACTGGAGCGAAGCATCGGCGTGATGGAGCGCGAGGTCACCTACGCCAACACCATCATCGACATGCTGCTGCTGTCGGCAAGGCCGATCGGCGAGGTGCCCTTGTCACGCCTCCAGGCCCGCGAGTGCGTGGAACAGGCCCTCCGGCGTTTTCCCTACGGTTCGCGCTCCGAGCGAGATCGCATCACCCTGTCGCCCCTGGGCGACTTCCCCCTTTACGGCGAAGAAAGCCTGGTGGTCCACGTGTTGTTCAACCTGCTGCGCAATGCACTTTTTCATACCGATCGCGCGGGCAAGGGCGACATCCGCGTGATCATCGAACCGGCCGAAGGCGTCAATCGCATCCGTGTGCACGACACCGGCCCGGGCATCCCCGCGGATGTCCTTCCCCGTGTTTTCAACCGGTTTTATTCCTACTCCAGCGACAGCGCCGGCACCGGCGCCATCACGGGGCTGGGAATAGGACTCGCTTTTTGCCGCGCGGCGATGGAGCATATGGGCGGTGGCATCGCATGCCGTACCGAACTGGGTGAATTTACCGAATTCACCCTGACCTTCCCGCATTCGGAACCCGGGGACCGGCAGTGACGACGTTGAACGCACAGGGCGACATCCAGCCTTTCCATTTCCCGACGACCACCGTGCTCGTCGACGACCACGAGGAATACCTCGACGTGGTCCCGCTCTTGCTCGACCCCATGGTCCGGGTACGCACCTTCAGTTCGCCGCGCAGCGCGCTGGCCACGCTGGGCAACAACGGCAGCCGCCCGGTGCCCGGGGGCGGCTGGCTTTACCGTTGGAAAGACCGCCCCTCGGAAACCCAGGAGCTGGTGGCGCTGGACATCGACTCGATCCACCGCGTGGTCTACGACCCGGAACGCTTCGCCGAGATCTCGGTGGTGGTGGTGGACCAGGCCATGCCCGAGATGGACGGCATCACCTTCTGCAAGCGGCTGCCCAACCCGCACATCGGCAAGATCCTGCTCACCGGTCGTGCCGACGACGCCACGGCGATCGACGCCTTCAACTCGGGCGTGATCGACCGGTTCATCCGCAAGAACGATCCCCTGGCGATCGAAAAACTGCAGACCGCCATCGTCGAACTGCAGCGCCGCTACTTCGACCGCGCCAGCGCCTTCGTGGCCGAGACCCTCGCCCTGGGCAATTTCCGCTTCCTGCGCGACCCCGCGTTCCGCGAGGTATTGCAGAGCGTCACGGCCACGTTCCAGCCCGTGGAGTGCTACGTGCACTGCAACCCGACCGGGCTGCTGCTGGTGGACGCCTGGGGCATCGGGCGTTTCCTGCTGGTGCAGACCGACGAGGACCTGCGTACGCACTATGAAATTGCGGCAGATCTGGGTGCGCCCGGCGCCGTGCTGGATGCCCTGCGCAGCGGCGACGCCCTGCCCTGGTTCAATTCGCGCGACGGGTTCTACCACAAGGGCGTGGAGCACCCGGAAAACCACATGTACGCAGCCACCGCGGTGTCCGGCGAGCAGTGGTATTACTACGCCCTGATCGACGAAGTCGAACGCTTCCGCCTGCAGCACGTCAAGTCGTACCGCACCTGGCTACGCGAGCAGGACCTGAGCCTCGCCGCCGACAGCCGGCCCCGATTCATCTAATCGCGTTACCGTCCCCGGTCTCTCTGGCATTGCCAGGGGCCGGAGGACTTCCCCTCCTTTGGTCTCTCTCGTAATCGCGCCCGCCTGGGCGAGGCTGGCGCGCGCGCGTCGTTCGCGGTGAACGACGACGCGTTCATCGCCCATGACATCACAGAGAGATGACCATGGAAAACGTTTCCGTTCTGCACCGCGTCACCCGGGCGCCCGCGCTTCCCGCTTTCGTCGCGACGCGGGTCGATCGATTTCACAATGAACGTGTCGCCATCGACTGGGGCGGCCGTCACATTTTGCGAGGTCGCCGCCCCGAATCCGGCGACCTGATGCTCCAGAGCAACGATTACCTCGCCATCGCCGGCCATCCCGCGATCGTCGAGGCCCAGCGCGATGCCCTGGCCGCCGGCGGTCTGGGCATGATGATGTCCGCCCTGTTCCAGCAGGACGCCGACCAGCCGCTGCACCGTGTGGAGGCGGAACTGGCCCGGGCGGTCGGCAGCGAGGACGGCATCCTCGCCCAGTCGGGCTTCGCCGCCAATGTCGGCCTGCTGCAATCCATCGCGGGCGAACGGGTGCCGGTGTACGTGGACATGCTGGCGCACGCGTCATTGTGGGAGGGTATCCGTAGCGCGGGAGCGAAGGCGGTGCCGGTACTGCACAACGATGTGGGCCACCTGGAGCGCCAGGTGCTGCGCCATGGACCCGGCGTCGTCGTGGTGGATGCGGTGTACAGCACCAACGGCAGCATCGCGCCGCTGGAGGCGATCGCCAACCTGTCGCAGGCGCACGGCTGCGTGCTGGTGGTCGACGAATCGCACTCGCTGGGCACCCACGGCAGCCGCGGCGAAGGACTGGTCGCCAGCCTGGGGCTCAACGACCGCGTGCACTTCATCACCGCCAGCCTGGCCAAGGCGTACTGCTCACGTGCCGGCTTCGTCGCCTGCACCTCGCGCTTCAAGGACTACTTCGGGTGCGAGGCGTTGCCGGCGATCTTCAGCTCGTCACTGCTTCCCCATGAACTGGCCGGCCTGTCCGCAGCCCATCGGGTCATCCAGACCGAGGGCTGGCGGCGACAGCGCTTGCGCCAGGTCACCCGGCGCGTCCGCGCGGAGCTGACCGAACTGGGTTACCCGATCGCCGACGGCACCGAGCAGATCGTGGCATTCGAAGCCGGACAGGAATTGCTGACCGGCAAGGTCCGCGATGTCATGGAGCGCCACGGGGTGTTCGGTTCGGTCTTTAGCGCACCGGCCACCACGGTCAACCGCTCGCTGCTGCGCCTTACCCTCAACGCGGGCATGAGCGACGACGACGTATCACGGCTCATCGAAGTATGTCGCGTCGCCCGGGATGCCATGGACGTGCCGGCATGGAGCGCGTCGCGCCGTGCGCGACGCGACGGCGAACGTGGGATGGCTACCTCGGAAGTAGCCTGACAACGGGCTCATAGCCCATCGGCGATCCGGCGCGCGATCGCGTCGGGCGCCTTCATCCACGTGAAATGATCCGCCGCCTGCCCGTCCAGGTCCACCGGGGACACCAGGTGGACCTGGCTTGGCGCATCCGGCATCTTGCCCAGCAGGAATTCCAGCGACGCCGCGGGGGCCAGCCAGTCGTCGCGAAGCCGCAGGGCCAGCACGGGTGACGTCTGGCGTCGCAGCGCGGTTTCCAGGTCGACGCGGAGACCACGTGCCGAATACGTGCCTCGGCGCCCGCTGCGCGCCCAATCGGCAATGACCCCGCGCGCCTCGTTGCCGCCGAAGCCGATCCGACGCCCCGGCAGTCGCCCGACCAGGTTCGCGAGCGCGGGCGCCGCCATGTAGGCAAGCACGACCCAGGGTTTGAAGCGCCGCCAGTACGGCGCCCCGCTCCCCACCAGGACCACGCCCGCCGGAGGCTGGGGCGCGGTGGCCGCAAGGAGGCAGGCCAGCTGCCCGCCCAGGCTATGCCCGCCGACGTGGACGGGGCTGTCCGGTACGGCGCGGCGCAGGGCCGCCAGGCTGGCCGGCAAGTCGTCGCCCAGCAATTCGCGGTAACCCCAGTTCGCGCGGCCCGATGCGCGTTGGTCGCTCGAGCCCAGACCACGCCACTCATGCAAGGCGACGGCTACCCCACGTGCCGCCAGCGCACGGGCCAGGCCGTCGTAGTGACGCGCGCCGACACCCATGGCGGGCAGCCAGAGCAGCGCCGCACGAGGCGGGGCCGAGGCCGGCCGGTAGATCAAGAGGTCCGCCGATGCGCCGTCCGTCATGCGGAGGGGCTGGGACGAGGTGACGATGTCGGGTGTGCTGGCGGTCATACAAAAAACCCTCCCGGCGCGAAGCACCGGGAGGGTCAAAGTCATGCAGGAACGGGCGGCGCGAGGCAGCCCGAGGGCATTACTTCGGAACGACGTTGTCAGCCTGCGGGCCCTTCTGGCCCTGGGTCACGGTGTATTCCACCTTCTGACCCTCGGCAAGCGACTTGAAGCCGTTGCCCTGGATGGAACGGAAATGCACGAACACGTCCGGACCACCCTCATCCTGAGTGATGAAGCCAAAGCCCTTGGCGTCGTTGAACCACTTCACAGTACCAGTTGCCATCACACACACCTCTATCCAACACACTAAAAACCCGACTCGGCGAGCCGGCGACTTACTGGGCATGCTGGACCGGGTGAGGCGATGAGCGTGGATTACGCGCTTACATCGGGTCACTCGCGTAACCGCGCAGACTCAGTGGGGTCGATCATAACCGTATTTTCGCGAAGTTCTGTAGGGGAACCCCTACATGGGACGAATTTTTGACGTCTATCACGTGATTTGGGTCGAAATCTTGGGAAAAAATGACTTTGTGAAGGGCTCTGGAGGGGGTGGGCTCGCCTTTGGCATCGCGTTGGGCCTTGGCACCTTGGCGCCTTGGGGCAAGAGCCGGCGGGTGC
>NZ_JARVRT010000027.1:0-52475 GCF_030209605.1 Luteibacter sp. ME-Dv--P-043b | reverse complement strand
CTAGCGGGTCGCCGCAGGCGTGGCCACGAGGGTGGCACCCGCCGGCTCTTGCTCCACCGCTCCAAATCCCAATCCCCCCACATCCACTTCTACAATGCCCAGCCACGCCCACCGGATGCACCGATGACCCAGCCCCGCCCCGGCACGCTCCATGTCGTCGCCACCCCCATCGGTCACCGCGACGATATCGCCGCCCGCGCCATCGAGACGCTGCGGCGGGTGAAGGTCATCGCCGCGGAAGACACCCGGCACACCCGCCCGCTCTTGCAGCACCTCGGCATCGACACGCCACTGGTGGCCCTGCACGACCACAACGAGCGCACCGCCGTCGACGGCCTCGTCGAACGCATGCGAGCCGGAGACGACGTGGCGCTGGTGTCCGATGCGGGCACGCCCCTGATCAGCGACCCGGGCTTCCGCCTGGTGCGTGCCGCCCGCGCGGCCGGACTGAAGGTCAGCCCCGTACCCGGTCCCAGCGCCGTGATCGCCGCGCTGTCGGTGGCCGGCCTGCCCAGCGACCGCTTCGTCTTCGAGGGGTTTCTGGCGGCCAAGGCCGGGGCCCGGCGGGCGCGCCTCGCCGAGCTTGCCGGTGAGTCGCGCACGCTCATCTTCTACGAGTCGTCGCATCGCATCCTCGAATCCCTGGAAGACATGCGGGAGGCGTTCGGTGCCGACCGCGAAGCCGTGGTCGCGCGTGAGCTGACCAAGATGTTCGAAACGGTGCTGGACGGCTCGCTGGCGGCGCTGGTCGAGCGCGTGGCGGCCGACCCGAACCAGCAGCGCGGCGAGTTCGTGGTGATGGTGGCCGGTCGCGAGGCCGGCGAAGACGAGCGCCTGGCGGAGGGACTGCGTGTCTTCGCCATCCTGAAGGACGAACTGCCGCCCGCCCGGGCGGCCAAGCTCGCCGCCGCCATCACCGGCGCGCCACGCAAGGCGCTCTACGGGACGTAAGCTCCGTCCTGCCTCACGCGGGCCTCGCAGGGCGATGGGCTATCATCCGGTCGTTTCGGCGCCGCCAGGGGGCCGACGTGCCCATCAAGGAATCACTAGCGATGCGACCGATTCGTGCCTCGATCCTCGGCCTCCTGATCTGCGCCGGCCTGGCCGGCTGCGTGACCCAGGGCGGCGTCCAGCCACAGGGTGCCGCTCCTTCGGGTGAGGCGACGCAGGCGGCGCAGGCCATGTACATCAAGGGCCAGTTCGACCAGGCCGCCCAGGCCTACCTCGCCCTGGCCGCGCAGGACGGCGATCGCCGCGACTACTACAAGCTGCTGGCTGCCGAGTCGTACCGCCAGGAAGGCGCTCTGGATCGGGCCGCGCCCATCGTGGCCGATATCCGCCGCACGCGGCTGGAAGGCGAAGACTCGCTGCGACTGGACGCGCTGCGCGCCGAAATCGCCCTGAAGAACAACGATCCGGCCACGGCGCTGTCGCTGACTGGCAAGCCCGCGACCCGCGTATCGCCGCAGGTGGCGCAGCGGCTGGCCGAGCTTCGCGCGCGTGCGCAGGCCGCGTCGAACGACCCGTGGAGCGCGGCGCAAACCCGGGTGGAGCTGGACGGCCAGTTGCGCGGCATCGACCGCGAGCAGAACCGCCAGCAGATCCTCGCCCTGCTGACCGGCCTGGGCGCACAGCCGCTGGCCGACCGCAGCGCCGCCCTGTCCGCCAACGACCCCATGAAGCCGTGGGTGGTGGAAGCGCAGTCGCAGCTCGGCAGCGTGTCCCGCTCGCCGGCCGTGCTCGACCAGGCCGTGGGCACGGTCAGCGGCGACAAGGGCGTGAGGGAAGGCTATAAGGTGCCCGGCAAGGTGGCCCTGCTACTGCCGTTGAGTGGCCCGCTCGCCGGTGCCGGCGCCGCCATCCGGGACGGCTTCTTTACCAACTACGTGGATGCCGGTCGCACCGGTGCCGCGCGTCCGGAGGTTGCCGTGTACGACTCGGGCAACGACGCCGCGCACGCGGTGGCTGCCTACGACAAGGCCGTAGCCGAGGGCGCGCGCTTCGTTGTCGGCCCGCTCAACCGTGACGGCGTGTCGGCCATCTTTGCCAAGGGCGCGTTGCCCGCGCCGATGCTCACGCTGAACTATCCCAACGACAACAAGAACCTGCCGCCGTCGGGCGCGAATGAATTCGGCCTGTTGCCGGAGACCGAAGGCGCGCAGGTGGCCGACCACATGGCCGACCGTGGCATGAAGACGGCCACCGTCATCGTGTCCACGGACGATTTCGCCCGTCGTGCTGGCAATGCCTTCAAGGCGGAGTGGCAGGCGCGCGGCGGTACGCTGGCGGCCCAGATCACCCTCGACTCCGGCAGCATCGACTTCGCCTCGCAGCTGTCCGAGCCGGTCGGCCAGGACCCCGACACCAGCGGCGTCTTCATCAGCATGAAGCCGCCCCAGGCACGCCTGCTGATCCCGCAGCTGCGCCTGGCCAAGGACACCCTGCCCGTCTTCGCCACCTCCCATGTCTATGGGGGCAGCGACGATCCGACCGCGGATCGCGACCTGGAAGGCGTGGAATTCTGCGACGCGCCCTGGCTGTTCGACGCCCAGCCGGGTCTCGCCCGGCGCAGCGAGCTGAGCAACGCCATTCCGGCAACGCGCGGCGTCACCGCACGCCTGTTCGCCTTCGGCATGGATGCCTGGGGCCTGGTGCCCTACATCGACTGGATGCGCGGCCACCCGGGCAGCTACCTGCCGGGCGCGACGGGCCAGCTGGTGGCGGATGAGTTCGGCCGGGTACGGCGCGTACTCATCTGGGCGCGCTTCGCCGACGGCGTGGCCCGTCCGGTCGCGGGTAGCCTGGAGCTCGAAGCGCCGGCCACGGCCCCCAGCGTGGAAAGCGGCGGGGCCTGATCCCGCCGGCGCGAACCGGGAGGTTCGCGTGACCGCACCAACGAAGACCGCCACACCGCGCCGCGCCACCGGAGATCGTTTCGAGGGCGCGGCGTTGTCGTTTCTGCGAGCCAGCGGCCTGCGACTGGTGCAGGCCAACTTCCTCTGCCGCCATGGCGAGATCGACCTGATCATGCGCGAAGGCCCGATCCTGGTCTTCGTCGAGGTGCGCTACCGACGCAATGCCCGCTTCGGCGGCGCCGCGGCCTCGGTCACCGCCGCCAAGCGCCGCAAGCTGATCAGCGCCGCACACCTGTGGCTGGGCTGGCATCCGCACGACGCCCATCGTCCGTGTCGTTTCGACGTGCTGGCCTTCGAAGGCGATACCGCGGAGTGGATACGCGGCGCGTTCGACGCGGGGTGAGGGACGCGGGTTCGAGGGTTCGTCGTTGTAGGAGCGCACGCACGTGCGCGAACCCTCAGCGTATATAAGGCGAACGATGCCGTACTCATGCGGGATGCGGGCGGTTTTGGGCGTCTGACGAGCGCACGTCGGATGCACGGAAACGCTGGCTCGTTTAGACGTTTGGCTTCATTCGCCTCGGTTCGGGGCTGAGGGTTCGCGCACGTGCGTGCGCTCCTACCCACCCCAGCCGGATGCCCCCCCCAGCCGGATGCCCCCCGCCGGATGCGCCGTCATGGCGGTCCCGGCGGGTCAGGTGGCGCGGGAAAACCTGTCGGCGGGCATCGAGGCCAGGTCGCCGATGGCGTCGATCGTGATATCCGGCGGAGTGGCTTCGAGGTCGGCGCCGGCCGCCGCCGCGTAGTGGCCCTGCCTGACGAAGACGGTGGTGACCTTGTCGCCCATGAGCTTCTTCATTGCCACGAGGATGCGCGGCTTGTCGTCGACCATGACGTAATGGTCGGCCGGGTAGCGACGTTGCATGTCGTCGAGCATGTCCTCCTTGTGCACGTAGATCAGTACGTCGCCGCGGAAGGCGTCCCACAGGCCGGCGCGGCGAATCTTGCGCGGCTGGAACACCGTGTCGCCATCGGACATGACCACCGGCCGTCCCATCGTGCGTACATGGTCCACGGCCTCCAGCGCGCCGGTGAAACGACGTTCGTCGAACGGGTAATCGAGGAGGAAGAAGGCGAGGTCCATGTACGGCGTGGCGCCGTCGTTGCCGCGCAACCGCTGCAGCGCGCCGAGGTAGTCCGCGTAGCCGACCTGGCTGCGGATCTCCTTGTCGATGGCGTTGTAACGGTCGCGGCCGTCGACACCGACGGCATGCTCGAGGCGCGCCGCGAGGTCGGCGCCGAAGCGGTCGTTGTCGAGCAGCGTGTTGTCGACGTCGAACAGGAAAACGAGGGAATCGTGGGGCACGGGGCATCCTTAGCGCGGGTACGTCGACCGTTGTACATGGGGCCCGGTCATGCCGATGCGAAGCCCCCGATCGATCATGCCCTGCGCGGCGGTACCAGCGACAGCCGCTTGCCGCCGGCCGCCTTGTTCGGCGCCAGCAGCCGTTCGATCTCGTCGGGCGGCAGCGGTCGCGAATAAAGAAAGCCCTGCCCTTCCTGGCAACCGGCACGCAGCAGGAATTCGTGCTGCGCCTCGGTTTCGATGCCTTCGGCGATGGTATGCAGGTCAAGGCTGCGCGCGATGGCCACCATCGCCTCGGTGATCGCCACATCGTTGCCGTTGTCCGGCAGGCCGGTGACGAATGAACGGTCGATCTTGAGATACGCCACCGCGGGCAGCTTGAGGTAGGCCAGCGACGAATAGCCGGTACCGAAGTCGTCGATGGCCACGCCCACACCCAGGTCGTGCAAGGACTGCATCGAGCGCTCGGTGTCTTCACCCAGGCGCAGGATCGCGCTTTCGGTCAATTCCACCAGCAGGCGCTCCGGCGCGATGCCAGCCGTGCGCAGCGCCTCGCTCACGGCCGGCAGGAAGTCCGGATGGCCGAAGGAACTTGCGGACACGTTCACCGCCATGCGCAGCGACGGCAGGTGGGCATCGTCCCAACGCTTCAATTGCGCACACGCGGCACCCAGCACCCAATGGTCGATCTGGCGGATCAGGCCCAGGCTTTCCGCGATGGGAATGAACTCGTCCGGCGGCACGTTGCCGCGGTCGGGGTGGCGCCAGCGGATAAGGGCTTCCACCGCCACGATGCGTCCGGTTTTCATTTCCACGCTGGGCTGGAACACCAGCACGAATTCCTTGCGCGACAGCGCCTGGCGCAGTTCGGACGCCAGCTTGAGGCGGCGTCGCGCATCGGCGTGCATCTTCGGCGTGTAGAACCGAAGCGCGTTGCGTTCCTCGGTCTTGGCCACGTACATGGCGGCGTCGGCATGCGCGATCAGCGTGACCGCGTCGTTGCCGTCCAGCGGGTAACCGGCGATGCCGATGCTGGCGCTGACGAACAGCTCGTAGTCGCCCAGGTCGAACGGCCGGGCGAGCGCGGCAAGGATCGCCTCGGCCACCGTGAGGGCTTCCTCGCGCGAGCGCAGGTCGGCGAGCAGCACGGTGAACTCGTCGCCGCCGATGCGCCCGGCAACATCGTGCGGCGCGAGCTGGGCGCGGATGCGCTCGGCCACACGCATCAGCAGGGCGTCGCCGGTGGCGTGACTGTAGCTGTCGTTCACCACCTTGAAAGCGTCCAGGTCGACGAACAGCACGGCGACCGCCCCGCGCTGGTGGGCGGCCCGCGTGATGCCCTCGGCGCAGCGCCGTTCGAATTCCGAGCGGGTCACCAGGCCCGTCAACGGGTCGTGGTTGACCATGTGCTGCAGGCGCTGGCGGTCGGCCTTACGCGCGGTGATGTCGGAGACGACGGCCACGTAGTGCTGCGGGCGCCCTTCGCTGTCGCGGATGGTGCTGATGCTGAGCATCTCCGGATAGGTGGTGCCGTCGGCGCGCCGGCTCTCCACCTCGCCCAGCCAGTTGCCGCCGGCCGCGATGTCGTCCCAGAGGCTTTGCGGCAGCGGACGGCCGTCGGGCAGGCTGCGGGTCGCGTCGAAGCGTGTGCGACGCAACGCCTGCAGCGGGATGCCGGTGAGCTTGGTGTGCGCCGCGTTGGCCGTCGTCACCCGCCGGTCGGCATCGGCGATGATGACGCCCTCGGCGATGCTGGCCAGCGCTTCGGAGGCGATCTTGCGCTCCTGCTCCATGGCCACCCGGTCGGAAATGTCCCGCACGATAGCCTGCGATACGTGACGCGAGCCCCACACGACGAGGCTGCTCTGGGTCTCCACCGGCCGCACGCTGCCGTCGCCGTTGCGCAGCGAACCCACGCCGGCATACACCGATCCCTCGACGAACAGGCTGGCCAGCCGGATGCCGATCAGCTCACCCGGCTGGCAACCGGCCCACGCGGCGGCGCGATGGTTGGCGTCCAGGATGCGCCCCGAGGCCTCGTCCACCATGTAGATCGCATCCGCGGCGCTGTCGAACAGCAGGCTGTAGCGTTCCTCGGTCCCGCGGATGCTGGCGAGTATCCGCTGGGCCATGCGCAGCCATAGCAGTGACGCCAGCGCCGCCACACCCAGCACGGTGAAGAACAGCACCCGCCCCAGCCACGAGGCGCCGTTGGCGATATACAGCGAGAAGGCCTTCGCGCGCGGTTCGATGTAGCTGTTGAGCGCACCGATGCGTCGGCGCTCGTCATCCAGGAGCTGCTGTGACGGCACGCCGCCGCTGTAGGCGTGCTCCAGGCGGTTGGCGATCTGGTCGATCTCCGCCAGGCTGCTGTCCACCGAGCGCCACTGGGCGATGGCTTCGCGGACATAGGGCATGCCGTCGAAGTGACGAAAAATGAAGACCATGCCGGGAATGGCCTCGGGGATGACACCGCCCTGGGCGAAACCCTCTTCCACGGCCTCCTTGCTGTAGCGGCCGCTGGCAATGGCGTCGCGGGACCCGCGGTCGGCCATCAGCACGGCGAAGTTGCGGCGGAAGTCGGCCAGGTCGCCCGGGCGGCCATGCGCGGCATATTCGTCCAGGTCGATCACCGCCTGTTTCTGCGCCTTGGCCCAAAGACTCTCGCCGTTGAGGAAACCGGCGAGAGCCACCTGGGTCTGCAGGGCAACCCACGTCAACGCGAGAACGAGGCCCACGACGGCCACGAGCGCATAGGCCAGCGGCCTGAGGCGCCTCGACAGCGGTTGGGGGTGAATGGCATCTACACGACGCATCGCTTCCTCGGGTCTCGCACTAACCTGATATTGCGCTATAAGACGCCCAACATGCGAGTTACGCGGCAACCACGTTCGACGTGCGAACCGGGGCCGCGCCATCCATGCAACGGTCGAGCGTGATGCTCATGCCCACGTAACTGCGACGGACACACTCCCTGATGTGCTCGATCCGGTCCACCGGGGGGTTCGATCCCAGCAGGGTACAGACGATCTCGAGCGCTTCCCATGGATGGGTATCGTCATACGCCGCGTGAAGCTGAAGCCAACGCAGGCCGGCTTTACGGCCCGAAATCGGCAGGCTCGCCGCGTAGGCCTGGCTGTCGTAGATGATCTGCGACCAGTCCCCGGTCGCCCCTTCCACGGCGTAGTTGGTAGCCGCGATGCCTGCGGCGAGGGAATCGTCCCGGCTGACCTCCTCGCACCAGTTGGCCAGCACCTGGCTGCCCTTGGGCGGCTCGGCCGTCAGGACGTCCTGGCGCGACACGCCGGCGGACTCGGCCCAGTTGAGCCAGTACTCGGCGTGGTTCTGCTCCACGCGGATATTGCGCACCAGCCAGCGGCGGGCCAGGTCGTCGCCCGGGCTGCGGCCGTACCGCGTCTTGAGCAGGCTGTGCGACATGTAGCCCGGAAACCGCTCGATGACCGGCCACACACCGACCATGAAGTTACGAGTGGTCACCGGATCGAGCGTCGCCGTCTTCATCGCTTCCCACATGTCGTGGCGGACGAGTTGTCGTCGGGCATCCTCGCAAGAGGACACCATGTCCTGGGTCCAGGTGGGGTAGCTGGCGATATCGGTCTGTGGCCCCGTGAGTTCGAAGCGTGCGTTCATAGTGGATCTCCCTAAAGATCTGCTAGCCATGGATGGAAGGTCCGGACAGGCCGGGGTTGACCCGCGGCCCGCCCGTGCCGACCCCCTTGCGGGGCCGGACGATCATTAGGGCACAACCCCGGTTGGGCTTTCCTGCGGGTCGGTGCATGCCGCCTGGCGCATCGGTCATGCACACACGGGACGGTTCCCGGTTTATGGTGGGCGCCCTTTCCTTCGTAGGACTCGTCCATGGCAAACCTCCACCGGATTCTCGCGACCGCCATTTCCTGCGGCCTCGCTTCCGCCGCGGCGATCGCCGCGCAGCCCGTGGGCGTCGATCTCAAGGGCATGGACCGTTCGGTGCAGCCCGGCGACGACTTCGACGGCTTCGCCAACGGCAACTGGCGCAAGACCGCGCAGATCCCGGCCGACCGTGCCAGCACCGGCGTGTTCCTCGAGGTGTTCGAGAAGGCCGAGAAACGCAACGCCGAGCTGATCAAGGCCGCGGGCGGAGGCAATCCGGCGGCGGGCAGCAACCAGCGCCTGATCGCCGATTACTACAAGGCGTACATGGACCAGGCGGCGATCGAGAAGGCCGGCCTGGCCCCGCTCAAACCCGCACTGGACGCGATCGACGCGATCGGGGACAAGGCCGCCCTGTCGACCGCCCTGGGCGCGCAGCTGCGCGCCGACGTCGACCCGATCAACGCGACCAACCTCGACACTGGTCACCTGCTCGGCCTGTTCGTCGCCCAGGGCCTCGAGGATCCGACGCGCAACATGCCCTACCTGCTGCAGGGCGGCCTGGGCATGCCCAATCGCGACTACTACCTGAAAACCGACAAGGACATGGTCGACACACGGACGAAGTACGCCGCCTACGTCGAGGCGGTGCTGAAGCAGTCCGGCACGCCGGACGCCTCCGCCAAGGCGAAGGCCGTCATGGCCCTGGAGACGAAGATCGCCCAGGCGCAGGAATCCATCGTGGACAGCGAGGACATCCACAAGGCGAACAACCCGTGGCCGCGCACCGCCTTCGCCAGCAAGGCGCCCGGCATCGACTGGAACGCGTATTTCAAGGCGGCCGCGCTCGACGACCAGCCGACCTTCATCGTCTGGCAGCCCGGCACGGTGACGAAGTTCGCCGCGCTGGTCGCCAGTGAGCCGCTGGACACCTGGAAGGCCTGGCTGCGTTTCCACACTATCAACGAGAACGCGTCCGGCCTGCTGCCCAAGGTGTACGACGACCTCGCCTTCGGCTTCTACGGCAAGGTACTCACGGGCACGCCACAGCAGCGCGACCGCTGGAAGCGTGGCATCGGCCGCGTCGACAGCGACCTGGGCGATGCCGTGGGCCAGATCTACGTGAAGCAATACTTCCCGGCGTCGTCGCGCAGCGAAGTGCAGGACATGGTGAAGAACATCCTGAAGGCATTCGATGCGCGCGTCGACACGCTCGCCTGGATGTCACCCGCCACCCGGCAGAAGGCCAAGGCCAAGATCGCCACCATCAAGGTCGGCGTGGGCTACCCGGACACCTGGCGCGACTACTCGACGCTGGAGATTCGTCCGGATGATGCGCTGGGCAATCACCAGCGCGCCGAACTGGCCGAATACCGCCACCAGGTGGCCAAGCTGGACAAGCCGGTGGACCGCGACGAATGGTGGATGACACCGCAGACGGTCAACGCGGTGAACCTGCCGCTGCAGAACGCGCTGAACTTCCCGGCAGCCATCCTGGAAGCGCCGTTCTTCGATCCGAAAGCGGACGCCGCATCCAACTACGGATCGATCGGCGCCGTGATCGGGCACGAGATCAGCCACAGCTTCGACAACACCGGTGCCGAGTTCGACGCGCAGGGCCGCCTCGCCAACTGGTGGACCGACGCCGACCAGAAGCACTTCAAGGATGCGGGCCAGCGCCTGGTCGAACAGTTCAACGCCTACGAACCGCTGCCCGGCCTGCACATCAACGGCCAACAGACCCTGGGCGAGAACATCGCCGATCTTTCCGGACTCACCATCGCCTATGCCGCCTACAAGGAAAGCCTCCACGGCAAGCCCGCCCCGGTGATCGACGGCCTGGACGGCGACCAGCGCTTCTTTCTTGCCTTCGCGCAATCGTGGCGCAGCAAGACCCGCGACGCGGCAATGCGCGCCCAGGTGATCGGCGATGGCCACGCACCCGGCGAGTTCCGCGCGCAGACGGTGCGCAACCTCGACCCCTGGTACGACGCGTTCAAGGCGAAGCCCGGGCAGAAGCTGTACCTCGATCCGAAGCAGCGCGTCAAAATCTGGTAAGCAACCGCCGCCGGCGTCCCAACGCGCCGGCGGCGGCACAACGTCAACGCCCTGCACAACGACAAAGCCCTGGACAACGACGACGTCCTGAACAACGACGACGCCATGTAGGAGCGCGCGCATGCGCGCGACATGTGTTCGCGACACCCCCGGAGCTGGCGCGCCACCCCGATGGTCACAGCGAAACGATGTCGCGCGCATGCGCGCGTTCCTACAGCGTTCGAGGCCTACGAGTGAGGCGGCGTTCCAGGGCTTGCAGCGCACCGTCCAGGGTCAGTGCCAGTGCACCGACCAGCAGGGCGCCCTGGATCACGTAAGCGGTGTTGTTGCCGACCAGGCCCTCGACGATGGGCGAGCCCAGCGTCGTGGCACCGACGGTCGAACCGATGGTCGCCGTGCCCACGCCGACGATGGCCGACAGACGTACGCCGGCCATGATCGGCCCGACGGCCAGCGGCAGTTCGATCTCCCGCAGGCGCCGCCAGCGGCCGTAGCCCATGCCGTCGGCGGCATGCAGCGCAGCCGCGGGTACATTGTCCAGCCCCGCGACGGCCTGTCCGAGCACCGGAAGCACGCCGTACAACGCCAGGGCCAGCAAGGTCGGCGCCGCGCCGAAGCCGAGCAGCGGTACGGCGATGGCCAACACCGCCACCGGTGGAAACGTCTGCCCGATCACCGCCACCGCACGCACCGTGGGCAGCAGCGACCGGCCGACCGGACGCGTCACCAGCACACCGAGGGACAGCCCGGCGATCGTCGCGACCGCGGTGGCAACGAGCACCAGCCCCAGGTGGGACAGGGTCAGCATGGCGAACGACGTACGCACGTAGACCGGATGACTCAGCGCCGGCCATCCCGCATGGAACACCGGTGCCGCGTGCGGCAGCACCAGCACCAACGCCAGCAGGACCACGGCGGGCAGCAGCCCCCTCATGCAGGCGGCGCCACGAGGTCGCCCAGGCGGACCACGCCCACCCGGCGGCCGCCCTCGTCCACCGGCAGGCAGTCACGCCCCTGCGCAAGCATGGCCGCCAGCGCGTCCTGCAGCGACGTGTCGATATCCAGCGGGTCACCGTCCACGGACTCACCGCCGCGCAGCACCTCGCGCACCGACCGCACGGCCAGCTCACGCAGGCGCACCCGCGCACCGCCGACGAACGTGCGCACGCGATCGTCCGCCGGCTCGCGGATCAGTTGCAACGGCGTGCCCACCTGGGCCAGCCTGCCCTCCAGCATCAGGCCGATCCGGTCGCCGAGGCCGAACGCCTCGTCCATGTCGTGCGTGACGAACAGCAACGTGGTGCCGCTGTCGCGCTGTATCGCCTTGAGGCTGCGTTGCAGGGATTCACGCGTGAGCGGATCCAGTGCGCCGAACGGCTCGTCCATCAGCACGACCGGGGGGCGGGCAGCCAGGGCGCGCGCCACGCCGACACGCTGTTGCTGCCCACCGGACAGCGTATCGGGATAACGATCCACCATGCCGGGCTCGTCCAGGTGCAGCAGGTCGATCAGTTCGCCGACGCGGGCACGTATGTCGGCATCGCTCCAACCGAGCAGGCGCGGCACCGTGGCGATGTTTTCGCCCACGGTGCGATGGGGAAACAGGCCGACCGACTGGATGGCGTAACCGATGCCCCGGCGCAGCGTTTCCGCATCGACCGTCGCGACATCCTTGCCGTCCACACGCACCCTGCCCGCGTCCACCCGTTCCAGCCGGTTGACGGTGCGCAGCAGCGTGGACTTGCCCGAACCCGATGGCCCGACCAGGACGAAGAACTCGCCCGCTTCGATACGCAGCGAGAGATCGTCGATGACGACCTGCGTACCGTACGACGTGCGAACGTGCTCGAACTCGATCATGCAGGGCGCTCCGTCAGCACGAGCAACGATTGGAAGAAAAGATCGACCGCCAGCGCCAGTGCGATGATGGTCAGCGTACCCAGCAGCACCATGTCCGTCGCACCCTGGCCGATGCCGAGGAAAACGAACCGGCCCAGCCCACCCGCGCCGATCAGGGCGGCAACCGCCGCCAGCCCCACCGTCTGCACCGCCACGATGCGCAAGCCGGCCAGCAGCACAGGCCAGCCCAGCGGCAATTGCACGCGCAGCAGCACCTGCCGCCGGGTCATGCCCAGGCCGCGCGCCGCCTCGCGCGTGTCCGCCGCCGTGGCATCCAGCCCGGCCACGGTGTAGCGGACCACCGGCAACAGCGCATACAGCACCAGCGCGAACACCGCCGGTGCGGCCCCCGTGCCACCGAAACCCAGCGCACCCAGCGCGGGCCACCTGCCGGCCAGCCACGCGAACGGCCCGATCAACAAGGCGAACAAGGCCAGTGAGGGCACCGTCTGCAGGAACGCCAGCACGCCGACCAGCGCCCCGTCGGTACGCCGCGTTCGCCATGCCCACCAGCCCAGCGGCGCACCGATCGGCAGCGCTATCGCCAGCGTGGCGGCCGCGAGCAGCACATGCGTCAGCAGGGCTTCGGCGAACGGCGCGTGTTGCGCCGCGTATTCGCGCAGCAACGCCAGGCTATCGAACGTCCCGGCCATCGCCATACCGGCCAGTGCCACCGGCACGCCGACCCACGCAAGCACTCGCACCGGCCGGGACATCGCGGCCAGCCGGTCCAGCAACAGCAAGGTCGCCGCGAGCCACATCACCCAGAACCCGGTGCCCAGCTGGATACGCGTGCCGGTCGCGGCGCCCTCCAGCAGGGCCCGCGCGTCCATGCCGGCCAGCAGCGGCAAGCCGACCACACCGGCCCACGCCAATACCGCGGTGATGAACGTGCGCCCCGGCACGCGCACCGTGCCCAACGCGCCCGCCAGGAGCCACACCGCCGCCAGCGCCCACACGTGCGGACTGGCCGCGGGACCGCTGAGAAGGCGGTTCGGCGCGACATGCAGGAAGTCGGCGAACACGGCGGCAAGCGCTCCCGCTCCCGTCAGCACGATCACCGGCAACGCCGCACCCCGCACCGTCACAACAGGCCCTGCGTGCGCAAGTAATCCGCCGCCACGGCCGATGCCTGCTCGCCACCGATCTGCGTGCGCGCGTTGAGCCGGCGCAACACCTCGACGGTCAGCGGCCTGAATGCGGCTTCCAGGGAAGCTCGCATGGCCGGGTAGCGCCGTAGCGTCTCGTCGCGCACCACAGCGGCTGGCTGATAGACCATTTCCACATGCTTCGGATCGTCGAGCACGACCAGTCCGGTGACGGCCAGTGCGCCGTCCGTGGAATAGACCATGCTGGCATTGACGCCGGAGGTTCCTTCGGCCGCGGCCTTGATCGTGGCGGACGTGTCGCCGCCGGCCAGTACCAGCAACTGGTCGCCACGCAACGTGAATCCATACGCCGACTGGAACGCCGGCAACGCGGCATCGCTTTCCACGAACTCGGCCGATCCGGCAAGGTAGACATCGCCACCCCCACGCACCCAGCGCGAGAAGTCGTCGAGCGTGCGCAGCCCGCGGGCATGGGCAAGGTCGGCGCGCACGCCGATTGCCCAGTGATTGTCGGCCGGCGCGGGGCGCAGCCAGACCAGCCGGTTCGCCGCCGCATCCAGCGATGCGGCAAGGGCCCACGCCTGCGCCGCGTCACGAAAGGCCGGGTCGCTTTCCCGATGGAAGAAGAAGGCGGCGTTGCCGGTATATTCCGGATAGACGTCCAGATCGCCATTGAGCAGGGCCCGGCGCACGATCGAGGTGGGACCCAGCTGCGTACGATCGATTACGGGAATGCCCGCATGGCGCAGCACCTGCAGCACGATCTGGCCAAGCACCGCGCCTTCGTTGTCCGCCTTGGAACCCACCCGCACGGGCGGCTGTGCCTGTGCCTGCACCGCGAAAACAGCCGCGAAGGCCATCGCGCCCCACAGCAACGGCGACAGCCACGAGCCGCGGCAGAGACGCATGCTCAGCGACCCAGCACGTCGACGAAGCCGCGCTTGAGCGCATCGTCAATCGGCGTTGCCGCCACGCTCGCCGGCAGCGCCGCGTAGCGGGACTCGAACGCGGCCACCGCGGCCATGAAGCGATCGCCACGCCCGGCCTCGTCACCCTGCTCCACCGCATAGGCGAGTACGCGAGACGCCTGGCTGGCAAGGTCCACCTCGTCGGGCAGCGCGGAGATGTCGCCCCATACCTGCTTGAGGTAGAGCACCGCGTCGGCCGCACGGCGCATGCGCCGCAGCAGACCCGACGGCGGCACATGCGCCGGACGGACATGCGCGATGACCTCGTGCGCCTCGTCCATGCTCACCGGGCCGAGATCGATCCGGATGCACAACCATGCCGTGTCGAACAACCACGTGCCCTGCTTCGGCTGCGCGCTGTACGGCAGCACGCGCCCGTCCACTTCCACGCTGTCCGGCATGCCCGCATCGAGGAACTGCACGATGTACGAGCGAACCGGATGCTTGCCTGGGAAGTCGCCTTCGCTGCGGGCGATGTGCAACCGGTGCGAGGTGGCATCCTTGCGGCTTTGCACGCGGATACGCGAGCACTCGCCACGCCGGTAGCCTTGGCTCTCGCCATCGTCGTCGTAAAGTTCGGCGTGACCCTCGGCGCCCGGAAACACCTGCAGGATCAGCTCGTCCGGCACATTGGCCAGGTCGCGCATGCCTTCCGGGTAAAGCGGAACGACGCTGCCTTGACGCACGAACACCGGCGTTTCCTCCAGGGTGTAGCACTGCGCCAGCACACGGCCACCCTCGAACACGTCGGCACCATCGCGGCTGTACCACCGACCCGGCGGTAGCCAGACCGGAAACGGCGCGGTGCCGTCGGCGCCCACGGGCACCGTCACCGGCGCCACCAGCAGGTCGTTGCCGAACATGTATTGCGAGGGGTGGGTGTACGCTTCGTCGTGCTCGGGCCAGTGGTAATACATGGGCCGCACGATGGACAGGCCGGTCTCGTAGGCCTGCCGCGCGGCGGCATAGATATACGGCGCCAGCTGGTAGCGCAGGCGGATGGCCGCGAAGATGGCATCGCCATAGGGCGGCCCGAAATGCCAGGGCTCCTTGTGCAGGCTGGCCTCCTTGGCCGAATGCGTGCGCAGCACCGGACTGAACACGCCCAGCTGCATCCAGCGCGCGTAGAGCTCCGGCTCCAGGTGCCGCTCCGGGCGCGGGATGTGCTTGTGGAAGGTGTGCCCGCCGATGTCGTGGCTCCAGTACCCATACAGCACGTTGGACGCCATGGCGGTGAAGTGCGGCTGGTAGGCCAGTGAGGTCCAGGAGATCACGCTGTCGCCGGAGAACCCGATCGGATAACGATGGTTACCGAGGCCGCCCCAGCGATGGTAGATCAGACCGCGCCGGTCGCCCTCGCGCTGCATCTGGGTAAAGAACACGTGGTTGAGCCACCAGGTGTTGGACAGTCCCGGATGGGCTTTCGACTCGGGCCACTGCTGCCAGTCGAGCCACCAGAAGTCGACACCCTCGTGCTCCAGCGGATGGAGCACCGTGTCGAACAGGGCGCGCATGTACGAACGCGACGTGCCCTCGAAGGGGATGGGCGCCTGCGTGGAGGTATCCCACGACAGCGCATCGGCCATCGCCTGGTACTTTTCCTCGTGGGGCATGACACCCGAGGCGGGGTGCAGGTTGAGCGTCACGCGCAGCTTCTGGCCATGCGCCCACTGCATGAACGCGACCGGGTCCGGAAACAGGCTGCGGTTGAACGTGTAGCCGGTCCAGCCCGACTGTTCGCCGAAGACATCCTTTTCCTCGTGTCCCGGGCGCAACGACAGCCCGGGCGTGGTGTGCCAGTCCATGTCCAGAACCAGCACGTCCAGGGGAATGCGTTCCTTGACGAAGCGCGCACCCAGCGTACGCAGTTCCTGGTCCGAATAATTCCAGTAGCGCGACCACCAGTAGCCGAACACGAACCGTGGCGGCATCGGCTGCGGCCCGGCGATCGCCGCGAAATCGGCCAGGGCCGCCGTGTAGTCGTGCCCGTACCCGAAGAAATACAGATCCTGGCGCTCGCCGGACGGACGCGCCGTCACCCAGTCGTCGTCGTCCAGACCGAAGCTTTCGGTATCGTCGACCACATGCCAACCATCGCGGGCGATCAGGCCCTGCTCCAGCGGCAGCGTGCTGCCGTCCTGCCAGGTGTCGCCGTCGTAACGGTCCAGCGTGCGGTACGTGCCACCCAGGTTGGCGGTCTGCACGTCGCCCGGATGCCAGACGATGTCCGCGTCGTCTTTCCCATGCAGGCGTATCGAGAGATTGCCGGCCTGGAAACGCCCGCCGGCCTTGTCGTAGCGCAGGCTGAGGCGATCGGTGTCGATCTGCAGAGACGTGTCGTCCTCGGTCACCCGAAACGCCGGCACATCGAGGTCACGGTGCACGACCACCTGCGTACGGCCATCGCGGAACCGACCCTCCTCGCTCCATTCCAGCCGCAGCAACCGCGGCGTAAGCACGGTGAAACGGACATGGCCCCGCGTCACGACCGCCGCAGGCCTGGCGGCTGCGCCGAACGAGGACGGCTTGTCTTTTTTCGCTTCCATGGGCGGATGAACCTTTCATCGAACCGGAAGGCCACGATTATGACGCGTCGCCGCATCGGCCCGGTGAATGAACGGAGTCGACGAGGTCTTGTCGCTTCGTGCACTTACGACAAGGCACTGTCGGCCCTCGTCCAACCCACCTGGAGCATAAAACCATGAACGAAGACCAGATCCGCGGCGCCGCCAACACCGTCGGCGGCCGTGTGCAGCGTGCCGCCGGCGCCCTCGTGGGCGATCACGGCATGGAAGGCGAAGGCGCCATCCGTGAGACGGCCGGCCGCGTCCAGGCCAAGGCCGGCGAAGCCGTCGACACCGTCCGTGACGCGGTTGCCCACCGCCCGCTCGGCGCGATCCTGAGCGGCTTCGGCGTCGGCATCCTCGTCGGCATGCTGCTCGCACGCCGCGACTGATCTTCCGTCAGGTTTGTGCGAAAACGGCCGCGCGGGCGGCGGGGAGTTGCTCCCTGTCGCCTGCGCGGCTTTTTTCGTTTTTGCGGGTGGATTTAGAGGCTCGCCTTCGGCATCGTGTTGGGCCTTGGGCCTTGGGCCGTGGAGCAAGAGCCGGCGGGTAGCCCCCTCGGGGCCGGTAGCCGTAGGCGAGGGATTCGAACGGACAAGGCCCGAAGGGGGCCGGCCAGGACGGCCGGCCATTTTCGCTGAGCCATGGATGGCGAATCGAAAATCCCCGTTCGAAGCCCGACCCGGGCCCGTAGGGCCATAGATAAACGGCCGCGCCAGCGGCCCTTCCTTAGCGGGTCGCCGCAGGCGTGGCCCCGAGGGGGCTACCCGCCGGCTCTTGCTCCACGCCACACGGCACACGGCACACGAAAACCTTATCGTGAAAAGATGTCGCGCACATCGTGCGCTCCTACAAACACGTGGTACATCGTGCGGCGTGCGGCGTGCGGCGTGCGGCGTGCGCCAAGGCTGGATCAGCCTGCCTCGCAGCGATTGCGGCCCGCGCGTTTTGCCGAATATAGGGCCCGGTCGGCGCGTTCGAACACCTCGGTGGACGTGTCGTTCAGGCCGAAGCAGGCGACGCCGCCGGACATGGTCACGGTGACCGGCTTGCCGCTGGCATGGAACGCGAGCGAGGCCACGAGGGCGCACAGCCCCTGGGCCGCCTGGAGGGCGGCATCGCGCTCGCTGCCGCTGAATACCACGACGAATTCCTCGCCGCCGTAACGCGCCACGAACGTCGCATCCGCGAGCTCGCGGGTCAGCGTCTGGCCCACGATGCGCAGCACGGCGTCGCCCGCGGCGTGGCCGAGGCTGTCATTGATCGTCTTGAAATGGTCGATGTCGAGCGCCGCTAGGCAGAGCGACGTGCCCGTTTCACGCATCCGCGCCTGGGCCGCTTCGATGTGACGCTCGTAGGCCAGCCGGTTGGGCAGGCCGGTGAGCAGGTCGGTCAGCGCTAGCGCGTGTTCGCGGCGCAACGAATCCTGCAGCGAGCTTGCCTGGGTTTCCAGCTCTTCGACACGGTCGCGCATGCGCTCCGCGCGATCGCGGTAGGCGGCCATGCGGGCGTCCTCGCGTTCGCGGTACTCGCGGAAGTGCGTGTCGATCAGCGACAGGCGCGCGTTCACCTCCGCCTGCAGGGCGCCCAGGTCTGTCGCGGTGAGGGTGCTTTCGCCGAGCGCGCGCATTTCCTCGCGCACCGTGGCATCCAGTTCGCGGCCACCCGCGGCGGCCTCGCCGTAGGCCAGTTCGGCGGCGAGGTAACGGGTCATGTCGCCGAGGCGTGCGCTGACCGCAGCCAGCAGGTCCTGCAGACGGGCGATATCCGTACGCAGCGACGCCACCACCTTGCCGTCTTCCTGCAGGGGTGGCGGTGCTGGGGCCTCGACCGCCGCGACGGCGACAGGGGGCGCGGCCGGGGCGTCGTCGTTCACCGCGGGCGGCAGGCGATCCAGCCCCGCTACGGCTTCCGACAAAGACTCCAGCAGGGTATCCAGCAGGGCGGGCTGGGGGGAATCGCGCAGCGCCTCGTTCAGCCGGTCGAGCAGGCTGTCGATATCGCTGCCCTGGCCACGGGCGAGGGCAGCCAGGCGCACGGCGAGGCGGCGCAGGCCCTCTTCCAGGTCGCGGAAATCGCGCTCGTCGCGCTCCATCCTCTCCAGTGCGAGGTGGTATTTACGCTCCCAGATGTCCTGTTCCACACCCGTACCCATGATCCGGCGTCAGCCCCTTGGTGCCATGGAAGCATATCGGCAGGCCGGCGTGGGACTTGATCCCGACCCGTCGGGCCCGCCAACGGTCGTGCCGCGGATCGCGTAAAATCGCGCCATGCGCATCGGCCCTTACTCTATCGCGCCCCATGTGGTGCTCGCGCCCATGGCGGGCGTGACCGACAAACCGTTCCGGCTCCTGTGCAAGCGCATGGGCGCCGGCCTGGCCGTGTCCGAGATGACCGCGTCCGATCCGCGCCTGTGGAACACCCTCAAATCGCTGCGCCGGATGGACCACGAGGGCGAGCCGGAGCCGGTCAGCGTGCAGATCGCCGGCTACGACCCCGGCATGCTGGCCGAGGCCGCGAAGTACAACGCCGACAACGGCGCCCAGCTGGTCGATATCAACATGGGTTGCCCGGCCAAGAAGGTCTGCAACGTGTGGTCGGGTTCTGCCCTGCTCCAGGACGAGCCCCTGGTGGCGCGCATCCTGCACGCCGTGGTCCGTGCCGTGGACGTGCCGGTCACCCTGAAGATCCGCACCGGCTGGGACCGGGAACACCGCAACGCGCTGACCATCGCGCGCATCGCCGAGGACGCCGGTATCGCGGCGCTGGCCGTGCACGGACGCACGCGTGCCGACAAGTACGAAGGCGAGGCCGAATACGCCACCATCGCCGCCGTCAAGGCGGCGGTTGGCATTCCGGTCATGGCCAACGGCGACATCACCTCGCCGGAGAAAGCGCGGCAGGTGCTGGCCGCCACCGGCGCGGACGCCATCATGGTGGGTCGCGGCGCGCAGGGCCGGCCGTGGATCTTCCGCGAGATCGCTCACCATCTGGAGACCGGCGGTTTTCTTGCCGAGCCGTCACCTGCCGAGGTGCGCGACATCCTCGCCGGCCATCTCGAACAGCTTTATGCGTTCTACGGCGAACGGATGGGCGTGCGCATCGCCCGCAAGCACCTGGGCTGGTACGCGAAGGACCGCCCGGAAAATGCCGCCTTCCGCCACGTGGTCAACCAGGCGGAGGATGCCGCGTCGCAGCTGCGGCTCATGCGCGAGTATTTCGATGCACTGGCCGCCGGCGTGTCGCTGGCGGCGTAACCCGAGCGTCGGCCTTACACGGCCCGTTGCTGCAACGGGGTATCCGGCGAGGTGACCGCCTGGCGCAATCCCTCCGGCAGACCGGCATCGCCATAACGCTCGACATAACGGGCCAGGGTGTCCGCGAAGCCGTCGTCCGAGGCCCAGCTGACCTGGTCCACGGCAGACCGCTGGCCGTGCACGTGGTTCAGCAGGTCGACGCATTCCTGGCGATAACCCAGGTCCAGGAAACGGGCCGCCGCGCGGGAGCATTCCACCAGCGGCGCCGCGGCGAAACCGCCCGTGCCGGGATGTTCACCCACGATGCCGCCGCCGGGCACGCAGCACAGCTTGAGCGCCAGCACCTCGCGCAGCCGCTCCTCGAAGTCGGGACCCTTGTAACGGCAGCGGTCGCTCCACCAGGTCCAGTAATGGATGGTGTCGCCCAGGCCATGCAAGGTATCCGCGATCAGGGCGGCACCGCCGTCCACCGGTGCGGCGGCCAGCACGATGGCCATGCTTTCGCCGGCGGCAAGCCGCACGTGCGTCGCCGCCAGTTCGTCGGCGAAGTCCATCGGCCGCGAACACGCCACGTACCAGCCGTCCACGGTGCGCGCTTCCAAGGCGGGCGCGGCGTCCACCGCCACGGCGCACACAAGCCCAAACGCCACCTCGCCTTCCGTGCAGCTCACCAGGCGAACGAAACGCCCCGCCGGTACCGACTCGCCCTGTCCCGGGCGGCCTTCGGCCAGCGGCATGAAGTCCACCACGCGCACCTCGCCCGTCGCCATGCGTCCGGCGGTTTCGAGCACCTGGGTGCCGGGCACGTACGCGGCCGTCCACTCGACCGGGGCGTCCGTGTGCAGCGCCAGCAGGGCACGGTCGGGGTGCGACGGCTGCAAGGGACCCCGCGCACGGTCGAGGGCCAGACAGGTGATCGATGCATCGTCGCCCACGCGGCCGAAGCCGCGGAGATCGCCGATGGGAAGTCCACGCGGCGCGGGCGCACCATCGTGCAGCACGGTTGCGAGCGGTTGGGCTGGCACGTTCGATTCTTCCTGGCGACGGGGAGGGGCGCCGAGCGGCGCGGAGGTTGGGGCAGCACCCGGCAAGACCGCGTGAATGCCGTCGGTCGCGGTTCAATTTCCTCGCCGATGCAGGCGCGTAGAATGGCGCCAGGCGGGTCAACCTGAGGCACAGGCATGAGCGAGAAAGACATTCCCGGCATCGAGCCCTACGACGGCGCGGCAGGCGGCTGGGGCGCGCTCGGCGCGGTCGCCCGCGCGCTCAGCGGCCAGATGGCCCTTGCCCGCGAGTCCATTGCGCTGCACAAGGTCAACCAGCCCAAGGGCTTCGATTGCCCCGGTTGCGCCTGGCCCGATCCGAAGGAAACCTCCTCGTTCGAGTTCTGCGAGAACGGCGCCAAGGCGGTGTCGTGGGAAGCCACGGCAAAACGGGTCAAGCCGGAGTTCTTCGCGGCCAATACCGTCGCCGACCTGTGGAACCTGACCGACTATGCCCTGGAGGGCCTGGGCCGGCTGACCCATCCCCTGGCCTACGACGCCGACACCGACACGTATCGCCCGATCGCCTGGGACGACGCGTTCGCGCGCATCGGCGCCGCCCTGCGCGCGCTGCCCTCGCCGGACATGGCCGAGTTCTACACGTCGGGGCGCGCCTCCAACGAGGCGGCGTTCCTTTACCAGCTGTTCGTTCGCGAATACGGCACGAACAATTTCCCCGACTGCTCCAACATGTGCCACGAGGCCACCAGCGTGGGCCTGCCGGAGTCGCTGGGCTCGGGCAAGGGCACGGTGACACTCGAGGATTTCGATCACTGCGACGCGATTTTCTGCATCGGCCACAACCCGGGCACCAACCACCCGCGCATGCTTTCGACCTTGCGCGAGGCATCGCTGCGCGGCGTGCCCATCGTCGTGCTCAACCCACTGCCCGAGCGGGGCCTGGAACGTTTCACTTCGCCGCAGCACCCGGTGGAGATGCTCACCAACAGCGCCGTACGCATCGCCTCCACCTATTACAAGCTGAAGATCGGCGGCGACGTGGCGGTGCTCAAGGGCATGATGAAGTACCTGCTCGTCGAAGACGCCAGGGCCCTCGCCGAGGGCATGCCGGGCGTGATCGACCGGGATTTCATCGCCGCGAATACCACCGGTTTCGAGGCACTGGTCGCCGACATCGAGGCGACCGACTGGACGGCCATCGAACGCACCTCCGGCCTGACGCGCGCGGAGGTCGAGCACGCGGCATCCATCTACGCCCGGGCGTCGAAGGTGATCGTCTGCTACGGCATGGGCATCACCCAGCACGCGCACGGCACCGAGAATGTCCAGCAGATCGCCAACCTGTTGCTGATGCGCGGCAACATCGGCCGCGAAGGCGCCGGCATCTGCCCGCTGCGCGGCCACAGCAACGTGCAGGGCGACCGCACGGTGGGCATCACCGAGAAGCCGAACGCCGCGCTCAACGAGGGCCTTCGCGCCACCTATGGCTTCGAGCCACCGGTCGCGCACGGCCACGATGCCGTCGCCGCAGTGATCGCCATACGCGAAGGTCGCTCGAAGGCGCTGGTGGCGCTGGGCGGCAACCTGGCCGTCGCCATGCCCGACACCGAGGAAACCTTCGCCGCCATGCGCGGCCTCGACCTTGCCGTGCACATCGCCACCAAGCTCAACCGCTCGCACCTGATCCTGGCCCGGCAGTCGTTCATCCTGCCCTGCCTGGGCCGCACCGAACTGGACGAGCAGGCCACCGGGCCGCAGGCGGTCACGGTGGAGGATTCCATGTCGATGGTGCATGCGTCCGCCGGCACGCTGAAACCCGCGTCGGAACACCTGCGCTCCGAGCCGTGGATCGTCGGCGGGATCGCCAAGGCCACCCTGCCCGCCACGCGCGTGGACTGGGACCGTCTGGTGGGCGATTACAACCTGATCCGCGACGACATCGAGAAGGTGTTTCCCATCTTCCGCGACTTCAACCGGCGGGTCGGTGCACCCGGTGGTTTCCGCCTGCGCGTCGCCGCCAGCGAGCGCGCCTGGGACACGCCGGACGGCCGCGCGCATTTCCTCCTTGCACGCGGGCTGGACGAGGATGCGCCGCTGGCCGAGGGCGACCTGATGCTCACCACCATCCGCTCGCACGACCAGTACAACACCACCATCTACGGCCTTAACGATCGCTACCGCGGCGTGACCGGTCGGCGTGACGTCATCTTCCTGCACGCCGACGACCTCGCCGCGCGCGGGCTGAAACACGGCGATCGCATCGACGTGTTCGCCACGGGCGCCAACGTGGCCGACGGCAAGGCACGTGCCGTGCGCGGGTTCACGGCAGTGGCCTTCGACATCGCGCCGGGCTCCGTGGCCATGTACTACCCCGAGGGCAACGCACTGATCGCCCTGGAAAGCCACGATCGACGCTCCGGCACGCCGGCTTACAAATCGGTGCCCGTGCGCATCGAGCGCGCGGTGACGCATGCCGTTGCCTGATCGCCCGCCGGCAGCGGGATGGGTGACGCGGCCCGTGCTGCGCTTCGAGCGCGGCGTGGCCACCCAGGACGACGACAGGCTGGCCGAGGAAGTGCCGGTGGCGATGCATGTGGACGGCGAACCGTTCGCGGTCATGATGGCCACGCCGCACGACCTCGAGGATTTCGCCCGCGGTTTCGCCCTGACCGAAGGCAAGGTGGCGTCGATCGACGAGATCACGTCGATCGATATCCACGACGTACTCGAGGGCGTCACGGTGGACGTGCGCACCGTGGGCCATGCGCGGCGCGAGCGACCTGTCGAACCGGCATCACGCACCCTGCCCGGGCGCAGCGGCTGCGGCATCTGCGGCAGCCGCGAACTGGAAGACGTGGTTCGTCATCCGGCGCCGGTCGGCACGGGGCCGTCGATCACGCCCGCCGCCATCGAGCACGCCCTGGACTCCCTGCGCGGGTCGCAACCCATCAACGCGTTCACCGGGTCCGTGCATGCGGCGGCCTGGGCCTTGCCGGACGGCACCCTGCTGAGCGTGCGCGAGGACGTCGGCAGGCACAACGCGCTGGACAAACTGATCGGCGCACTGCTGGCCGCGCGCATCGACACCGACCACGGCTTCGTGGTGCTGACCAGCCGCGCCAGTTACGAGATGGTGACCAAGGCGGCCGTCGCGCGTATCGCGGTGGTAGTGGCTATCTCGGCTCCTACCGCGCTGGCGGTGCACCTGGCCGCCGACTGCGGCGTGACCCTGGTGGGCTTTGCGCGACCGGGACGTTTCAACGTCTATACGCGACCGCAGCGGGTGCTTTAGCGGGCTGGATCAACCGCGCCGCCGACGCAGGCTGTCCTTCACGTCGACATCGAATCGCACCGTGGTGGCCACGGTCTCATGACCGGGTAGTTCGAACATCAGGCCGTCCTTGCTCGGCAGCCGCGCATGCAGTTCCTGCAACGCCTTACGCGGCACTTCCATCCGCCACTCGTGAGCATCGCCGGACAGCACGCATGCCGTGCCATCGGTGGCATCCACCGCGTAGCGCATCGTGAACACCGTGCCGAACGCCGTCGAGCCCAGCAAGGCGACGTCTTCCAGCAGGACAGCCAGCTCGTCCTCGTCGACGCGCACGCGGATGGTGTGGTTCTCCAGCTGCACTCTCATGCCGTCGCCTCGCGCCATTGATCGGGTGTGTTGCAGTTGACCAGTCGCGGCGTCACCGCGTTGTCGAGCGGCAGCGCGGCGACGCCCAGCCGCGACTGCAAGGCCGCGACCGAACACGCCCGCCCGGGTCGGGTCATCAGCTCCGCAAGCGCCGTGCGTGACATCGCATCCAGGCGCAGGCGCATCGGCAGGGGGTGGCCTTGCCAGCAACTCGTGGCATGGGTGCCTGCCGACGCCAGCAAGGGCGCGAGCAGGGACTCGCCCAGGTGCGGCATGTCCACGGGCACCACGAGCAATTCGCCGTTAGGCAGATGGTCGACCACGCTGGCGATACCGCCGACGGGGCCGCTGCGAGGCCAGCGGTCGGGGATGCCACCAGGCCGATCGCCGCTGACCGCGACGATGGCCGCGCCGGCGGCGTGCAGTGCAAGGATCGCTCGCTGCAACAGCGTGGCACCGTCGATCACCAGTGCGGCCTTGTCACGCCCCATGCGCGAGGACAGTCCGCCGGCAAGCACCAGGCCGAGGATCATCGGGCGTCCGCCGGGTCGAGGGGCCACGCATCCACCCTTCCGTTGAACGCATCCGCCGCGGACAGCCATGTGTCCGCCTGCGTATACGGCACGATGCGGTAGGCGGCCTGAGCCGGCATGACGCATACCCTCGTTTCGCCATCGATGTCATCGATGAATCGACCGAGGGCGAAGTGATGCAGGCCCTCGCGCAAGCTGACGCCTTCCGCGACGCGCACGCGCTGCGGGCGTTCGGGAGGCAAGCCCGCCAGCGCGCGTAGCACCGGCGCCACGAAGAAGCGATAGCCGACCGCGACGGCCATGGGGTTGCCCGGCAGGCCCAGCACCAGCGGGCCGGCGTCGAAGCGTGCGGCGAGCAAGGGCTTGCCCGGCCGCATCGCCACCTTGTGGAACAGGGTATGCGCGCCGAGTGCCGAAAGCGTGGTGGGAACGAAGTCGAACCGACCGGCCGACACGGCACCCGTGGTGACGATCAGGTCCACACCGGCCGCAAGAGCGTCGGCGATGGCCTCATGGAAAGCCGTTCCGACATCGGGTACCCGCTGACGGACGACCAGCTCGGCGCCCCAGCGCAACAGGCTGGCGGCGAGAAACGGGCCGTTGGAATCGTGGATGCCACCGGGCGGCAGCGCACCGGCGGGATGCAACTCGCTGCCCGTGGCGATGACGGCCACCCGCGGCCGCCGTACGACATCGACGCCATCGATGCCCAGCGCGGCCAGCAGCATGACGGCCGCCGCATCGATACGCCGGCCGGCGTGCAAGGCGACGCTGCCCGCACGGAGGTCCCCACCGACGGTACGCACGTTCTGGCCCCGCGGTTCGTCCGCAAGAAAATGCACGCGATCGCCGTCGCGTTCACAGCGCTCCAGCGGCACCACGGTGTCGAAGCCTTCCGGCATGCGCGCGCCGGTGGCGATCTCGCAACATTCCGCCTCGGGGTAGGCCAATGCGCCATCGCCCGCGGCATGCATGGCGGCCACGCGGTAGCCGGAACCGGCGGCGACGGACGCGCCGGGGGCACGCAACGCGTAGCCATCCATGGCCGCGTTGTCGAACCCGGGTAGCGACAGCGGGCTGACGACATCGGCGGCGAGGACACGCCCCGCCGCCTTGTCGAGCCCTGGATGCTCACTGCTCAGCGTCCTGCACTCGGCGAGCAACCGCGTCACGGCATCGGGATAGGCAATCATCCGCCAAGACTAACGGCAGCACGCCCCGCGTGCGACACCTCCTGCGCGGACGCCGGACGGTAGGCGTGGAATGCCACCGTGGCCGAGGCGCGCCCCTGGCTCAGGGACCGCAGTGCCGTGCTGTAGCCATCCAGCCGGGCCAGCGGCACGTCGGCTTCGATCGTCGTGCGCGCCTGCGCCTCGGTGAGCTGGACGATATGCCCGCCGCGACGTTGCAGGTCGCCAAGCACATCGCCGACAGCCGTGCCCGGGGTGGTGACCGATACCCGCATCACCGGCTCCAGCAGCACCGTGCCCGTCGCCTCCAACGCGGCTTTCACCGCCATCTGCGCAGCACGATGGAAAGCGGCCTCGTTAGAGTCCACCGCGTGCGCCTGGCCGTCGAGCACCGTCACGCCGGCACCGACCACGGGGTGGCCACGCGGGCCCTCGAGCAGCGCCGACCGCACGCCCTTCTCCACGGCCGACTGGAAGGCCTTCGGAATGACGCCGCCGGTGCTGCGGTCCTCGAAGCGGTTGCCCGCCTCGCCGGTCGGTGCCAGCGACAGTACGACGCGCGCGTACTGCCCGCTGCCACCGGTCTGCTTGGCCAGCTTGCCTTCGACCGGACCGGAGGCCTTCGCCGGGGTTTCCTGGTAGGCCACGCGCGGGAAACCGGTACGTACCGGCACACCCCATTCGCGGCGAAGGCGCTCGACCGTGACCTCCAGGTGCAGCTCGCCCATACCCCAGACCAGCGTCTCACCGGTATCCGGATCGGTGCCCACGCGAAACGACGGGTCCTCCTGCGCCAGTCGCGCCAGCCCGTTGCCGAGCTTGAGCAGGTCGGCGGAGCGTTCCGGCGACAACCGCCACGACAGCACGGCCGGCTGCGCCTGGATCGTCTCCAGCCTTACCGGGCGATGCGGATCGGCCAGCGTTTCGCCCGTGGCGACGTCTTTCCAGCCGGCGACGGCCACGATGTCGCCCGCTTCGGCGAACTCGACGGCGTCGGTTTCGTCGGCGCGCACGACGGCAAGCCGGCCCACGCGCTGGACGCGATCGGTGCCGCTGCGCCACACCGCATCGCCGACGCGCAGGCATCCGGCATAGATACGAACGAACGCCAGCGGGCCATGCGCCTGATGAACCACCTTGAAGACCAGCGCCGCCAGGGGCGCCTGCGCGTCGGGCAGCACCGCGATGTCACCGTCGTCGGTATGCGCGACCACGGGCGGACGATCCAGCGGCGACGGTAGATAGTCGACCATCGCATCGAGCAACGCCTCGATACCGACGTTGCGGAACGCGGAGCCCGGCAACACCGGCGAACCGAGGCCCGCCAACGTGCCCCGGCGCAACGCCGCGCGCAGTTCGTTCGCCGTGATCGGCTCGTCCGCCAGCCAAAGGGCGGCGAGCGTATCGTCGTGATCGGCCACCGCGGCCACGAGGTCTGCACGCGCAGCCGCATGGACGGCGCGCTCGGCGGCATCCCACGCGTGCACGCCCGCCGCGCCGGTGGCATCGAAGCGCCACGTGCGCTCACCGACCAGGTCGACCAGGCCGGTCATGTGTTCGGCCTCGATGACCGGCCGCGCGACGACCCAAGGGCGGGCGCCCAGCGTGTCCCGCATCTGCGCGACCACGGCGTCGAAGTCCGCCCCCGGGCGATCCATCTTGTTGACGAACGCCATGAGCGGCACGCCATGGCGGCGTGCCTGGTGCCACACCGTTTCCGATTGCGGCTGCACGCCCGCCACGCCGGAAAAGACGGTGACCGCGCCATCGAGCACGCGCAACGAACGTTCCACCTCGATCGCGAAATCGATGTGTCCCGGGGTATCGATAAGGGTAAGCCGATGCGGCTCGCCGCCATCCGGCGTCCACTGCGCGCGCACGGCCGCTGCACCGATCGTGATGCCGCGCTCGCGCTCGAGCTCCATGTGGTCGGTGGTGGTCGCGCCGTCGTGCACCTCACCCGTGCGATGGATCGCGCCGGAGGCGTAAAGCAGGCGCTCGGTGAGCGTGGTCTTGCCTGCGTCCACGTGCGCGATGATGCCAAGGTTGCGCCAGCGGTCGACGGGAATGCGGGTATCGCGGTTGACGGTGTTCATGGGTGACAGTGTCCTGAAGGGATCGCCAGGGGCGTGGACGAGGGGGCAAGCGAGGCACTCCCCGATCCGACGACCGCCGCCCCTGGCGGAGCCGGACGGGTCAGGATCGGGGGTCGCGGCGGTTCTTCATGGCACGTGCACTCCGGAGACGACGAAAAAAAATCAAAAAAAAAGCACCCTTGCGGGTGCTTTCGACAGGCAGCTGGCGCCGGCCGCCTAGGACGGCGTGCCGCACCGCACGAAGCGCGCGCACCCGCGACGCGCCCCAGGGGCGATCGATAGGCGGTGCTTCAAATCGTGCTTGCAACGGAACATGGGGTGGCGCTCTTCAAAGGTTGGCAGGGATGACACCATAGCGTCGTGCGCATGACATAGGGGCATGCACGACGCTTTCAAGCGCGCCATCGAAAGATTTCGAAGACTATATTCGGTCGAGCGGCGTCGCGAAGACGCCACAAGCAGCGGCGGTGATGTCACGGGAGCTCTATGCCACGTCCACGTGAAATCCGCCAAGATCGCTGTTTATTTCCATGGAGGCCCTACCCATGCGTTACGTGAAACTCGGCCGTACCGGCCTGGAGATTTCCCCCGTCGTCCTGGGTTGCATGACCTACGGCGTGCCCGACCGCGGCAACCACACATGGACGCTGGATGAAGCGCAGAGCCGCCCCTTCCTGCGCAAGGCGCTGGACCTGGGCATCAATACGTTCGATACCGCCAATGCCTACTCGGACGGCACCTCCGAGGAAATCGTCGGCCGCGCGCTGCGCGACTTCGCACGCCGCGACGAAGTGGTGATCGCCACCAAGACGTTCTTCCGCTGGCACAAGGGGCCGAACGGCGGGGGCCTGTCACGCAAGGCGATCTTCCACTCGGTGGATGATTCGCTTGCCCGCCTGGGAACCGACTATATCGACCTGCTGCAGATCCATCGTTTCGACCCGGATACGCCGATCGAGGAAACGCTCGAAGCCCTGCACGACGTGGTCAAGGCCGGCAAGGCGCGTTATCTCGGCGCGTCGTCGATGTATACGTGGCAGTTCGCGCAGATGATCTACACCGCGCGCCTGCATGGCTGGACCGAATTCGTCAGCATGCAGGACCACTACAACCTGCTGCAGCGCGAGGAAGAGCGCGAGATGATGCCGTTCTGCATCGACGAAGGCATCGCGCTGCTGCCGTGGAGCCCGCTGGCACGCGGACGGCTGACGCGCGACTGGGACGAAGGCAGCACCCGGCAGCAGAGCGACGTGTTCGGCAGCACGCTTTATGGCGGCACGGAAGACGCCGACCGTGCCATCGTGGCGGCGGTGAAGCAGGTGGCGGAAGCGCGCGGCGTACCGCGCGCACAGGTGGCGCTGGCATGGGTCGCGCAGCGCGAAGGCATCACCGCGCCGATCGTGGGCGCGTCGAAGCCACAGCACCTGGACGATGCCGTGACGGCGATCGAGCTTACGCTGACCGCCGACGAGATCGCCACGCTGGAGGGTGGCTATACGCCCAGGGCTATAGCGGGCTTCGAATGAAGCCTGCCTTGCCCAAATGACGCGCAACCGCCGCGCGCCGACGCGTGGCGGTTGCGATCAACTCGCTATCGAAGGGGCAGGTGAATGCCGCCGCGTTTCGATGGCCCTTTCAATAACGTCGGCGGCCCGAGACGCACCCGTTTCCGCCCGGATGGCCGTGGCCGCGTGTTGCGCGCGCAGGGCGACGCCTTCATCGGCAAGCAGCACGCGCAACCTCGCGGCGGCGCGATCCGCGCGATAACGCGACGCTGGCAACACGGCCCCCACGCCGAGTCGAACCACCCGCGCCGCGTTGTCCGGCTGGTCGAACCCATGCGGCACGACCAAGGAGGGGCAGCCAGCGCGGAGGGCTTCCTGCGTGGTGCCTACGCCGCCGTGGTGCACGACGGCCGCGGCACGTTCGAACAGGGCGCCGTGCGGGGCGTATTCGACGGCAAGCACGCCATCGGGCAGCACGGTCGGCAGGCGCGAACGCATTTCCGGTGATCCCGTCAGCAGTACGGCGCGTCGGCCCAGCATCGCGGCGGCGCCCATGCTTTCGCGAAGGAAGCCTTCACCCGCGTGGACCGCCGCCGAGCCCAGCGTGAACACCAGCGGTGGCTCGCCGGCGTCGAGGAACGCCGTCAATGGCGGCGACAGGCTGCCCAAGGAGGGAGAGTAACGGCAGTAGCCCGTCACCAGGGTATGCGCCGGCGCATCGGCCGGCGCCTGCCCGAGTAACGGCGAATACATGGCTAGCACGCCGTCGCGCGCGTGCTGCCCGCGGTGGAAGGGATCACCCCCTGCCGAGACCGGCGCCAGGCCGAGCGATTGGCGGAATCGGCGCACCGGGCGCGTCCACGGTGCCGTGACGTGCTCGGCCATACGACGAAGCCAGGCGCCGCGTCGTGGCGTGATGCGCAGGAAGCGATCGAGGATGGCCAGGCCCGTGGCGGGCGGATCGTACGCCGACAGGAACGCGGCCGGCGACAGCACCGCGGACAGCCAGGCGACATGCGTGGTTTCCCCGAGGATCTGCGCGGCGAAGGCCAGTGTGGTCGTGACGATGGCATCCGCCTCCGTGCAGACGGGCGCCAGGGCCTGGTAGCTTGCCGCCACATCCGCGGCCGCCAGGTCGCGGACGACGAAGCGGGGGCCACGCAGCGGGTGGAACGCGCGCGCGGCGAAGGCGGCCTTGTCCGCCGGCTCGGCGATGCCGCTGGCCAGGAGGAAGCGCAAACCGGCGTCCGCCACCGCCTCGCGATGGATCGCGTGCGCGGCCACGGTGACCCGGTGTCCGCGCGCCGCCAACTCCCGGCCCACTGCCAGGAAGGGAAACAGGTCGCCCTGTGACCCGACCGTCGCCATCACGATGTGTCGTCCCGCCATGTCCCGCCTCCCGCCGATGTCCTGGCGCATCCTCGCGGCCGGCGTGTCGAGGCGATGCATCCCGACGCGTTGACCTGCCCCCACCACGCAGGCTAGTCTTCGCTCGCCAGCGGTCTTTATCTCTCTATTCGAATGGAAAGATAAAAGCTAAGAGGGAAGCCGGTGCGAATCCGGCGCTGCCCCGCAGCGGTATGTGGAGACGAACGCGTCACAGGCACTGGATCGAACAACGATCCGGGAAGCGACGCGCAAGGCGGCACCTGTTCCGGTGCCACATCCACGAGCCCGAAGACCTGCCGCCGGCCTGAGCACGCGTACCGTCATGGGTACGCGCGCTCCGCACGACCTGGACCCACCGCGCCCGCGTGGTGGCCCGGTTCGCCCGCGGGGGCGAAGGTCGACGGTACGCCGCATGACACCCACGACGCCGCGCACCTGCGTGCGGCGGCGCGCGCGTGTCCGGCAGCGGGCCGCCCTTCCCTCCTCTTTGCCACGAAGAGGACGTATCCACATGCCACACGTTACCTACCCCGGTTTTCCCCGCATCGGCAGACGCCGTGAACTCAAGCGCGCCCTCGAAAGCCACTGGCGGGGCGATAGCGACCGCGAGGCCCTGCTCGCCGTCGCCCGCCAGCTGCGCGAGCGGCACTGGCAACTCGCCCGCGAGGCCGGCGCCGACAGCGTGCCGGTCAACGACTTTTCCCTGTACGACCATGTGCTCGATGCCGCCGTCGCGGTGGATGCCATCCCCGAGCGCTACCGCGACCTGCATGCGCGGGACGCCCTGGCGGGCTACTTCGCCATGGCACGCGGTCGCCAGGACGGCACGGTTGACCTGCACGCACTGGAGATGACCAAGTGGTTCGATACCAACTACCACTACATCGTTCCGGAACTGCATGCGGGCCAGGTCTTCGCTACCCGGGCCGACAAGGCGGTGGCGGAATACCGCGAGGCCGTGGCCGCGGGCCATACGGCGCGCCCGGTGCTGCTGGGCCCGCTGAGCTTCCTTCGCCTGGCCAAGACCGTGGACGGCAGCGCCCCCCTGGCCCTGCTGGATGCCCTGTTGCCGGCCTGGAGCGGCTTGCTCGACGCGCTGACGGAAGCCGGCGCCGACTGGGTGCAGGTCGACGAACCGGCCCTCGTGCTGGACCTCGACCCGGCCTGGCAGGCGGCGTACCGGTCGGCGTACGCCGCCATCGGCGAGCGCACGCGCGGACGCATCCTCCTGGCCACCTATTTCGGTGACCTGGGGGCCAATCTGGCCCTGGCCACGTCGTTGCCGGTGGCCGGCCTGCACGTGGACCTGGCCCGTGCTCCGGGGCAACTGGACGCGGTGATCGACGCGCTGCCCGCCGGGCGCGTGTTGTCCGCCGGCGTACTGGACGGCCGCAACATCTGGCTGAGCGACCCGGCCATCATCGGCCCGCGCATCGCCCATGCACGCAAGCGCCTGGGTGACGATCGACTCTGGCTGTCCACCTCGTGCTCGCTGCTGCACGTGCCCATCGACGCCGCCGAGGAAAAGCGCCTGCCCGGCGCGATCGGCGAGTGGCTGTCGTTCGCCCGGCAGAAGATCGTCGAACTGCGCCGCTACGCCGATGCCGCGACCGGCGACGAGGCCGCGCAACGCGTGCTCGCCCGCCAGCACGATACGGTGGAGGCGCGTCGCCGCTCGCCCGACGTGGTGCGCGCCGAGGTGCGTACGCGCGTGCGCGGGCTGACACCGCAGTTCGGCCAGCGCCGTTCGGCCTATGCGTTCCGGGCCAACGTGCAGCGTGAGCGCTTCGGGCTGCCCGACCTGCCCACCACCACCATCGGCTCGTTCCCGCAGACCGCCGACCTGCGGCTCGCGCGTGCCGCGCACCGGTCCGGCAAGCTGGACGACGAGGCCTACCAGGCCGTGCTGCGTGACGAAGTACGCCGCGCGGTGGCCTTCCAGGACGAGATAGGGCTGGATGTCCTCGTGCACGGCGAGCCCGAGCGCAACGACATGGTGGAGTATTTCGGCGAGCAGCTGCAGGGCTATGCGTTCACCTCGCTGGGCTGGGTGCAGAGCTACGGCTCGCGCTGCGTCAAGCCGCCGATCATCTACGGCGACGTGGCCCGGCCGGCGGCGATGACGGTCGCCTGGTCCAGCTACGCGCAATCGCTGACCAACAAGCCCATGAAGGGCATGCTGACGGGCCCGGTGACCATGCTGCAGTGGTCGTTCGTGCGCGACGACCTGCCCCGCGCCGAGGTCTGCCGGCAGATCGCGCTGGCCCTGCGCGACGAGGTGCACGACCTGGAAAAAGCAGGCATCGGCATCGTGCAGATCGACGAGCCCGCGCTGCGCGAGGGCCTGCCGCTGCATCGCGCCGACTGGGCCGATTACCTCGCCTGGGCGGTGGACGCGTTCCGCATCACGGCCGGCGGCGTCAGCGACGCCACCCAGATCCACACCCACATGTGCTATTCGGAGTTCAACGACATCATCGAGGCCGTCGCGGCCATGGATGCGGATGTCATCTCCATCGAGACCAGCCGCTCGCGCATGGAACTGCTGGACGCCTTCACCCGCTTCCGCTATCCGAACGGCATCGGTCCCGGGGTCTATGACATCCACTCGCCCCGCGTGCCGGCCGAGGCCGAGATGGCCGACCTGCTGGACCGGGCACTTAGGGTGCTGCGACCGGACCAGCTGTGGGTCAATCCGGATTGCGGACTGAAGACCCGTGACTGGCCAGAGGTGGCCGAAGCCCTGAAAGGCATGGTCTCGGTAACCCGGACGGCCCGGGAGAGGCTGACGACGGCGGCATAAAAGGGACCGGTAGGAGCCCACGATGTGGGCGAACCGTCCACGTAGCTAGGGGCGAAAAAAGCCGACCTCGTGCCCAGGCGAGCGTTTTTAGACTCGCCTGGTGCGGCTTTAAAACGCTTCAAAAGCCGCTTCGTTCGACTCACGGCAACGCTCGCGTGGATGCGATGTGTGGCTTCATTCGCCGAGCGTGACCTGAGGGTTCGCCCACATCGTGGGCTCCTACCCCCCCAAAAAAGCGTGCGGGTCCGTAGACCGGGTCCCGCCCCTGAACATCCATGCAATCGTCACCATCGAGGCGTACCCTCCCCCGCTGCAAACCGGTGATGGGGGGTGTATCATGGCGCGCCCCATTTATCTCTTTATCCGTAAAGAAGGATATATACCCTCGATGAGCAATTACCTCTTCACCTCCGAGTCGGTCTCCGAAGGCCACCCGGACAAGATCGCCGACCAGATCTCCGACGCCGTCCTGGACGCCATCCTGGCTCAGGACCCGCGTGCACGCGTGGCCTGCGAGACGCTGGTGAAGACCGGTGTCGCCATCGTCGCGGGCGAAATCACCACCAGCGCCTGGATCGACCTGGAAGCGCTGACCCGCAAGGTCATCCTCGACATCGGCTACGACTCCTCGGACGTCGGCTTCGACGGCGAGACCTGCGGCGTGCTCAACCTGATCGGCAAGCAGTCGCCGGACATCAACCAGGGCGTGGACCGCAAGAAGCCGGAAGAACAGGGCGCTGGCGACCAGGGCCTGATGTTCGGCTACGCCACCAACGAGACCGCCGAATACATGCCGGCGGCCATCCATTACGCCCATCGCCTCGTCGAGCAGCAGACCAAGGTCCGCAAGAAGAAGAACTCGCCGCTGCCATGGCTGCGCCCGGATGCCAAGAGCCAGGTCACCCTGCGTTACGAGAACGGCGAAGCGGTCGCCATCGACGCCGTCGTGCTTTCCACCCAGCACGATCCGGACGTGAAGCAGAAGGACCTGATCGAAGGCGTGCGCGAGCTGATCCTCAAGCCGGTGCTGCCGGCCAAGCTGCTGCACAAAGGCACCAAGTTCCACATCAACCCGACCGGCAAGTTCGTGATCGGCGGCCCCGTGGGCGACTGCGGCCTCACCGGTCGCAAGATCATCGTCGACACCTACGGCGGCTGGGCCCGTCACGGTGGCGGTGCGTTCTCGGGCAAGGATCCGTCCAAGGTCGACCGTTCGGCCGCCTACGCCGCGCGTTACGTCGCCAAGAACATCGTGGCCGCCGGCCTGGCCGACCGTTGCGAAATCCAGGTCAGCTACGCCATCGGCGTGGCCGAGCCCACCTCCATCTCGGTCACCACCTTCGGCACGGGCAAGATCGCCGACGACAAGATCGAGAAGCTGATCCGCAAGCACTTCGACCTGCGCCCGTACGGCATCATCCAGATGCTCGACCTGGTGCACCCGATGTACCAGCCGACGGCTTCCAACGGCCACTTCGGCCGCAAGCCCTACGAGATCACCGACAAGAACGGCAACACGTTCACGGCGTTCTCGTGGGAGAAGACCGACAAGGCCGAGATCCTGCGCGAGGCCGCCGGCCTCGGCGCCAAGGTGGCCCGCGTCAAGTAATTTCGAGGCGACACGCGATACGGAACGGGCGCCTTCGGGCGCCCGTTTTCTTTGGCGGCGTGGGCGGCGTGGGCGGTGCGCGGTAGTCCGGGGCACCCGTGCGGGGCGACAAGGTCACGAGCCTTTCATGGCCGGAATGCGACATCTGGGACCTGTTATCGGAGGATCCACCATGTCCCGTACCCTGCCCCGCTTCCTCGCCGCCACGCTGCTCGTAGCCGCCCTGCCCTTCGCCGCCCATGCCCAGGTCAAGGATTCCAAGGGTGGCAGCGCCACCGACGCCGGCTTCGTCACCAACGCCAGCGGCGCGGGCCTGACCGAGGTCGAACTGGGCAAGCTGGCCCAGACCAACGCCGGCTCGGCGAAGGTCAAGGCGTTCGGCCAGAAGATGATCGACGACCACACCAAGGCGGGCGAGGAACTGAAAAGCCTCGCCGCGGGCGATCGCGGTTATGCCACCGCGGAAGCACCGCCGCCGGCCAACCAGAAGGACATCGATGCGCTGAAGCGCATGAATGGTGCGGCCTTCGACAAGGAGTTCGCCAAGGTGATGGTGGCCGAACACGAAAAGGCCGTGGCGATCTTCGAGGTGGAAGCCGAGAAGGGGTCCAACAAGGACTTGCAGGCGTTCGCGAAGAAGACCCTGCCGACGCTGAAGCAGCACCTGAAGATGGCCCGCAACCTCGACAAATAACAAGCCACAGCCAACCCACGTAGGAGCGCACGATGTGCGCGAGCGGGTAATGCGGAAGGTTTATATATTCCGACACCCCCCATCGCGCACATCGTGCGCTCCTACAGGGTCGTTTTTGGTGATCAGCCGTTGCGGTTGGAGCCGGACAGGACGTCGACCCACACGGCGAGGACCAGGATGGCGCCCTTGATGATCATCTGCCAGGAATTGTCCACGTCCATCAGCTGCATGCCGCTGTCCAGACTGGCCATGACCAGGGCGCCGATCAGCGCGCCGTAGACCGTGCCGGAACCGCCGCGCATGGACGTGCCGCCGATGAAACAGGCCGAGATGGCGTCCAGTTCGCCACCGGTACCGGCGGAAGGTGAGCCGGAGCCCGTGCGCGCCACCGTGATGATGCCGGCGAAGGCGCACATCAGGCCCATCAGCGCGAACACCACCAGCTTGACCCGGGCCACGTTGACGCCGGACAGGCGCGTGGCTTCCATGTTGCCGCCCACGGCGTAGATGTGGCGGCCGAACACGGTCTGCGTCGACACGTAGGTGAACACCGCCAGCAGCCCGAGCAGGATCATCACCGGAATGGGGATGCCGTTGGCGTCGTTGAGTGTGCGCACGAAGGCGAAGATGACCGCACCGATCGCGACCAGCTTGACCACGTCGATCCACGTCGCGGCCTGCTGGAGGCCCAGCTTCGACCGGCGCAGCCGACGGCGGACGGTCAACGCGACCATGGCGAGGAAGATGACGCCGCCGATCCAGCGCGACATCTCCACGGGCACGAAGCCCTGGCCCAGCTGGATCAGGTCGTCCGGTGCCGGCGCGATGGTGGAGCTGCCGGTGATGTAGAGCACGATGCCGCGGAACGCCAGCATGCCGCCCAGGCCGACGATGAACGACGGCACGCGCATCTTCGTGACCACGAAGCCGTTGAACGCGCCGATGGCCAGGCCCAGCAGCATGACCACGCCGATGGACGGCCATGTGCCCCAGCCCTGGTTGACCGTGAGGATGGCGACGACGCCTCCCAGCAGGCCGAGCTGCGAGCCGATCGAGAGGTCGATCTCGCCCGCGATGATGACGAATACCATGCCGCAGGCAAGCATGCCGGTGATGGCCATTTGCCGGAACAGGTTGGACAGGTTGCCGGGCGTGATGAACGCCGCGTCGGTCTTGACGTGGAAGAACACCCAGATGAGCGCGACGGCGATGAGCAGCGCGAGGATCTTGTAGCGGACGAACAGTTGCTGGATTTGCTGGGCCTGCATGGAGGAGCTTCCGTGGTGGCGCGTGAAAGGGTTCGAAGGATCAGGCCGCGTGAGCGGGGCCTTCGGCGGCATGGGAAATCGCAGCCTCGAGGACCTGTTCCTGGGTGAGGCCGACGTTCTTGAAATCGCCGCGAAGCTTGCCCTCGCCGACGACGAGCACGCGATCGCTCACACCGAGCACCTCGGGCATTTCCGAGGACACCATGATGATGGCGACGCCTTTCGCGGCCAGCTCGAACATCAGCTTGTAGATGTCGTACTTGGAGCCGACGTCCACGCCGCGCGTGGGCTCGTCGAGGATCAGCACCTTCGGCCCGGGCAGCAGCATCTTGGTCAGCACCGCCTTCTGCTGGTTGCCGCCGGACAGGCCGACGATGGCCAGTTCGGGGCTGGCGGTCTTCACCCGCAGCCGCTTGATCTCGGCGTCGACCACCTGCAGCTCGGCCTGGCGGTCGATCTGGCCGGCGTGCGCGTAATGCGCCAGCGTGGCCAGGGTGATGTTGTCGCCGACGCCCAGCAGCGGCACGATGCCCTGGCGCTTGCGATCTTCCGGCACCAGCGACAGGCCGGCCTTGATCGCCTGCTCGGGCGAGCGGATCTTCACCGGCTTGCCTTCCAGCACCAGTTCCGCTTCGTAGCGGCCCGGGTAGGCACCGAAGATGGCCGAGACCAGCTCCGTGCGGCCTGCACCCACCAGCCCCGCGATGCCGAGGATCTCGCCGCGACGCACGGCGAAGGAGATGTCGTCGACCCGCTTTCGGTTCGGGTTGGCCACGTCCCAGCAGGTGACGTGCTTCGCCTCGAAGATCACCTCGCCGATGTCGTGGTCCATCTTCGGGAACAGGTTCTCGATCTCGCGCCCCACCATCGCGGTGATGATGGAGTGCGTGGTCATCTCGCTCATGGGCTTCGTGACGATGTGCTTGCCGTCGCGGATGACCGTGACCGTATCGCAGACCCGCGCCACTTCATCCAGCTTGTGGGAGATGTAGACGCAGGCCACGCCGTCGCGCTTCAGGTCCTCGATGATCGACAGCAACGTGTCGGTCTCGGACGAGGTGAGCGACGAGGAAGGTTCGTCGAGAATCAGCAGGCGCGCATTCTTGGCCAGCGCCTTGGCGATCTCGAACAATTGCTGGTAGCCGCCACCGTAGTTCATGACCGGGGCCGCCACGTTGACATCCTTCAGCTTCAGCCGGGCCAGCAGGGCTTCGGCCTTGGCGTACATGGCGTCATAGTCCATCACGCCGCCGAACTTGCGGATCTCGTTGCCAAGGAAGATGTTCTCGGCGACGGAGAGCTGCGGTACCAGCATCAGCTCCTGGTGGATGATGACGATGCCGGCGTGTTCGCTGTCGCGCACGGACTGCGCCTGCAGCGGCTTGCCGTCGAACAGGATCTCGCCTTCCCAGGTGCCGTAGGGATACACGCCGGAAAGCACTTTCATCAAGGTGGACTTACCGGCGCCGTTCTCGCCGCACAGGCCGACGCACTCGCCGGGCCGCACGGCCAGGTCGATGCCATTGAGCGCGCGCACGCCGGAAAACTCCTTGACGATCTGGCGCATCTCGAACAGGTATTCGCTCACGGTGTTCCTCTCTCATGGCGACGCCCCGCACCAAGGCGGGGCGGGGCGTCCCGATCTTACGCTTTAACGCCCTGCGCCTGACGCCTTACTGGCCGACCTGCGCCTGGGTGTAGAAGCCGTCCTTGACCACCAGGTCGACATTGGCCTTGGTCAGCGCCGTCGGCGACAGCAGGATGGTGTTGATGTCGCCGGTGCCGTTGTTCATCTTCGAAGTGAAGTTGGGCGTCTTGCCCTGGGCGAGGTCGACGGCGAGGTTGGCGGCGTCCGTGGCGATCGTCTTGATCGGCTTGTACACCGTCATGGTCTGCGTACCGGCCTTGATCCGCTTGATCGCGGCGAGGTCGGCATCCTGGCCCGACACGGCCACCTTGCCGGCCAGCTTCTGGCCGTTCAGCGCGGCGATGGCACCACCCGCGGTGCCGTCGTTGGAGGCGACGATGCCCTGGATGTCGTTCTTGCTGGCGGTGAGCGCGTTCTCGATGATCTTCTGCGCATTGGCGGCCAGCCACTCGTTGGTCCACTGCGAACCGACGATCTTCACCGCGCCGCTCTTGACCAGCGGGTCGATGACCTTCATCTGGCCCTCGCGGAGGATCTTGGCATTGTTGTCGGTCGGCGCGCCGCCAAGCAGGAAGTAGTTGCCCTTGCCGCCGGTGGCGTCGACCACGCCCTGTGCCTGCATCTGGCCGACCTTGTCGTTGTCGAACGAGATATAGGCGTCCACGGGCGCACCCAGGATCAGGCGGTCGTACGAGATGACCTTGATGCCGGCCGCCTTGGCCGACTTGACCACGTTGGTCAGCGTCTTGGCGTTGAACGGCACGATGACGATGACGTCGACCTTGCGTGCGATCAGGCCCTCGATCTGCTGGATCTGCTTCTGCTCGTTGGCATCGGCGGACTGCACGGACACGGTGGCGCCCTTGGCTTCGGCCGCGGCCTTGAAGTAGTCGCGATCCTTGGTCCAGCGCTCCACGCGCAGGTCGTCGATGGAGAAGCCGATCACCGGCTTCTCCTTGCTGGCGTGCGCCTGCGGCGCGCCGAAGATGCCGGCGCCGACCATTGAAACGGCGAGTAGGGTGTATAGGGCCTTCTGCTTCATGCTCATCTCCATGCTTGGGTACACCCCCGTTCGGGGTGGAAAAAACGCGCCTCAGGGGGCGTCGGAATACAGCGGCTTCAAACGCTCGTACGAGCGGCGGAACAGAGGGTGACGCGTTTGCAGGAAATATGCATGACGCGCTGCATCGGGCTCCCGCACGGCGGTCACCTCGGGCATCGGGCAGACCTCGTCCAGCGTGGCGTCGGTATCGACGGCCAGCCGGGCCAGGCGCGCCGCGCCCAGGGCCGGACCCACCTCGCCACCGCTGCGAAGCACCAGCTTCTTGCCGAGTATGTCGGCCAGCATCTGGGTCCAGTAGGCGCTGCGCGAACCGCCACCGATCACCGTGACCTCGTCGGCCACCAGGCCGGTGGACTCCACGGCGAGCAGGCCGTCGAGCAGGCCCAGGCCAACGCCCTCCAGGGTGGCGTTAGCCAGGTCGGCGCGCGACGTGCCAGGCACCAGGTGCGTAAACGAACCGCGGGCGTGGGCGTCGTTGTGCGGCGTGCGTTCGCCGGTGAGGTAAGGCAGGAACATCGGGCCGTCCGGCTTGAGACCGGAAGCCTCCGCCTCGGCGAGCAGGGCCGGCACGTCGGTGAAGCCGGTGAGCCGCGCGGTGAAGTCCAGGCAGCTGGCCGCGTTGAGCATCACCGACATCAGGTGCCAGGTATCGGGCAGGGCGTGGCAGAAGCTGTGCACCGCCTGTTCGGGACTGGCCCGGAAACCGTCGGAAACAGCGAAGTACACACCCGACGTACCCAGCGATAGCATCGCCTGCCCGCTGCGCACGATGCCGACGCCCACGGCGCCGGCGGCGTTGTCACCGCCGCCTGCGGCCACTGGCACCGTATCCATGCCCCAGCGGTCGGCCAGGGCCTGGCTCAGCCGGCCGGCCGGCTGGCTGCCTTCGAACACCGCCGGCATGTGCGAGCGATCCAGGCCGGTGGCGGCCAGCATCGCGTCGCTCCACTGGCGCTTGCGCACGTCCAGCCAGAGGGTACCGGCGGCATCCGATGCATCGGTCATGTACTGACCGGTCAACCGGAGCCGCAGGTAATCCTTCGGCAGCAGCACCTTCGCCACCCGGGCGAAGACATCCGGCTCGTGCTTGCGCACCCAGGCCAGCTTGGGCGCGGTGAACCCGGGGAACGCCACGTTGCCGGTGATCTCGCGGAACCCGGGCACGTTCTCCAGCTCGAGGCATTCGCGATCGGCGCGGGTGTCGTTCCAGAGGATCGCCGGACGCAGGACGGCATCGTCCGCATCCAGCAGCGTGGCCCCGTGCATCTGCCCGGACAGGCCAATGGCGGCCACGCGGCGGGCATCGGTGCCCTCGAGCACCTCGGCCACGGCCGCTTCGGTCGCGCTCCACCAGGTGGCCGGGTCCTGCTCGGACCAGCGCGGTTTGGGATGGGATACCTCCAGCGGGCTGGAGGCACTGGCCCGCACCGCCCCGGTATCGTCGATGAGCACCGCCTTGACCGATGAGGTGCCGAGGTCGATGCCTAGGTACATGCGTTCCTGTGCGTCCATCACGGGTTCCCTGTCAGCCGTAGATATAGCGGTTGACGATGTTCTCGAGCAACTCCTGGCCGCCGGAGACATGCTTCGGCTGGATGTCCCGCGTCATGGCTTCATCCGACAGCGATGCGAGGGTAAACCCGCCGTTGAGGATCTTCGCACCCAGCTCGGCATCCCAGCCCGCGTAGCGCTTCGCCTTGAAATCGGCGATGGCATCGCGCTCGATCATCTTCGTCGCACGCTCGAGGCTGAGCGCCAGCGCATCGATGCCGCCGATGTGGCCGTGGAAGAGGTCTTCCGCCGCGCTGCTCTGGCGACGCACCTTGGTGTCGAAGTTGTAGCCGCCCGTGGTGAAGCCGCCGGCCTTGAGGATCTCGTAGGTCACCAGCGTGAGTTCCTCGACGCTGTTGGGGAACTGGTCGGTATCCCAGCCGTTCTGCGGATCGCCACGGTTGGCGTCGATGGAGCCGAACAGGCCCAGCGCGATGGAGGTGGCCACCTCGTGCTGGAACGAATGCCCCGCCAGCGTGGCGTGGTTGGCTTCGAGGTTGGTCTTGATCTCGTTTTCCAGCCCGAAATCCTTGAGGAAGCCGTAGACCGTGGCGCTGTCGTAATCGTACTGGTGCTTGGTCGGCTCCTGCGGCTTGGGCTCGATCAGGATCGTGCCCTTGAAGCCCAGCTTGTGCTTGTGTTCCACCACCATCTGGAGAAAACGGCCCAGCTGTGCGCGCTCGCGTTTCAGATCGGTGTTGAGCAGGGTCTCGTAGCCCTCGCGGCCGCCCCACAGCACGTAGTTCTCACCCTTAAGGCGGTGCGTGGCTTCCATCGCGTGGCGCACCTGGGTAGCCGCATAGGCGAACACTTCCGGCTGCGGGTTGGTCGCGGCGCCGGCGGCATAACGCGGGTTGCTGAACACGTTGGCGGTGCCCCAGAGCAGCTTGACGCCGGTCTCGGCCTGCTTCTTTTCCAGCACATCGACCATGGCGGCGAAGTTGTTGCGGTACTCGGCCAGGTTGGCGCCTTCCGGTGCCACGTCGGTGTCGTGGAAGGTGTAGAACGGCGTGCCCAGGCGCGAGAAGAAATCGAAGGCGGCGTCGGCTTTCTCGCGGGCCTTGCTCATCGGATCGCCGGCGGCCTGCCAGGGACGCTCGAACGTGCCCGCGCCGAATACGTCGGAGCCCGGCCATACGAACGTGTGCCAGTAGCAGACGGCCAGGCGCAGGTGCTCGGCCATGCTCTTGCCCAGGATCTGCTTCTTCGCATCGTAGTGATGGAACGCCAGCGGGTTGTCCGAGCCGGGGCCCTCGAAGGCGATGTTGGGAATATGGGAAAAGTACGACATAACGAATCCTTGACAAACGTGGGGACGAATCGTGTCGATGCTGACTAGCCCGGGGCATCCGGCGCAATTGCGATTTCCCTCGCCACCCCGGTACTTTTCTTTGCCGCGCTGCGTCATGGCCGGAAACGGCGATTCCTGCTAGTTTTCGCGGCCATGGCACCGCACCGCATCGCCCTGCTCTTCAATGCCAACAAGGTGTACGACCGCCAGGTCATCGCCGGCATCGGGCATTACCTCAACAGCACGCGGGTGGAATGGGACCTCTTCATGGAAGAAGACTTCCGCAGCCGCATGCGCGACATCCACCTGTTCCGCGGCGACGGCGTCATCGCCGACTTCGACGACCCCGAAGCCCCGGATGCCCTGCGCGACCTGCACATCCCCGTGGTGGCAGTGGGCGGCTCGTACCGCGATGCCGCCGATTACCCGGTCGGCGTGCCTTACATCGCCACCGACAACGTCCGCCTCGTGCGCCTGGCCTACGATCACCTGATCGAGCAGGGGCTGACGCGATTCGCCTTCTATGGCATTCCCCGCAGCCCCGGCAGCCGCTGGGCGCAGGAGCGCGAGCACGCCTTCCAGGCCATGGTCGACGAGGAATCGGTGGAGGGCGTGGTGTACGAGGGCTCACCCACCAGCGCGGGCGGCTGGGGCCATGCGGTCGAGGAACTGGTCACCTGGCTGGCGGAGCTGCCCAAGCCGATCGGCATCATCGCGGTCACCGACGCGCGCGCGCGCCAGCTGTTGCAGGCCTGCGTGATGGGCGGTTTCGCCGTGCCCGAACAGATCGCCATCGTCGGCATCGACAACGACCCCATGGCGCAGCTGCTCACGCGCATTCCGCTGACCTCGGTGATCCAGGGCGCGGAGGAAATGGGTCGCACCGCCGCCCACCTGCTGCACCAGATGCTGCGCGGCGTGGACTGCTCGGCCTCGCGCGTGCTGGTGCCCCCGGTGGGCATCAACGTGCAGGTGTCCAGCCGGTTCCAGCCGATGCGCAGCCCGCACGTCATGCGCGCCAGCCACTACATCCGCCAGTACGGTTGCCTGGGCATCAAGACCGAACAGGTGGCCGACTACGTGGGCGTGTCCCGCACCGTGCTCGAGGAACACTTCAAGCGCGAGCTGAAGCAGACCGTCCACCAGGTGATCCTCAAGCACAAGCTGGACACCGCCTGCGACCTGATCGCGCACTCCGAGGTACCGCTGGGCGACATCGCGCTGCGCTGCGGTTTCACGTCGCTGCAATACATGTATGCGGTATTCCGTCGCGAGTACGACTGCACGCCACGCCAATACCTCGACCTCCATCGCAAGACGGCGGCCACCTGACCGCCTTCCGCAGGGAACGCTTCATCCATGCCCGTATCCAACGCCACCGCCTGGGGCCACCTCCCCGACGGCCGCCCGCTCCATCGCTGGACCCTGCGCAACGCCCGCGGCGCCCAGGTCGACATCGCCGACCTGGGCGGCACCCTGCTCTCCTGGCAGTCGCCGGATCGCCAGGGCCGGATGGGCGAGGTGCTGCTCGGCCACGCCGACGCGGCCCAATACCTCGCCTCCGACGCCTACATGGGCGCCATCGTGGGCCGATGGGCCAACCGCATCCGTGGCGGCCGGTTCCGGCTGGACGGCATCGACTACCGCGTGGACCGCAACGATGGCGGCAACCACCTGCACGGCGGCCAAGAGGGCTTCCACGTGCAGCGCTGGGATGTCGAACCGGACGGCGATTCGCTGGTGTTGCGACTGGTCTCCCCCGAAGGCGACGGCGGCTTCCCCGGCGAGGTGCGCGTGGAACTGCAGGTACACCTGGACGATGAGGGCACGCTGGACCTGGCCTATCTGGCCACCAGCGACGCACCCACGCCGCTCAGCCTCACCGCGCATCCTTATTTCAATCTCAACGACCGCCGGCCGGATATCCGCGACCATATGCTGCGGATCGACGCCGACGAGTTCCTGGCGATCGATGCCGGCGCCATCCCCGTGGGACGCCAGCATGTTGCCGGCACGGCCTTCGATTTCCGCGAGGCCGCCCCGATCGGCTCACGCCTGCACTGGCCCGATCCCCAGCTGCGCCTGGTCGGCGGGTTCGACCATTGCTACGTGCCGCAGGGCCCGGCCGGCGCGACTCCGCGCACGGTGGCCGTGGTCAGCGAACCCTCCAGCGGCCGCCGACTGACCGTGGCGACCGATCGCCCCGGGCTGCAGTTCTACAGCGGGCAGAAGCTTACCGGCCAACCCGGTCGCCACGGCGAGGCCTACGGGCCGTTCGCCGGCTTCGCCCTGGAAACCCAGGCCTTTCCCGACCAGATCAACAGCCCCGAGGCCGAGGCGGTCGTGCTGCGCCCCGGCACCCCCTGGCGCCAGCACACCCGCTATACCCTCGATCTGGGGTGAGCCCGACGGCCGGCGACGGCTCCCCGTAGGAGCGCACGATGTGCGCGATGGGGGTGCCGCGTGGCCTCGTGGCCGCGAGGCCTCGTCGCCGGGTCGCCTCGTCGCCACGCCGCCGCGTCGCCGCCCGCCTTGTGGGCTTTTCGCGCACATCGTGCGCTCCTACGCCTCCCTCATGCCGCGTTCTCGTACACCACCGCCGTCCACCCCGTGCCCCGCGACCCGGTTACAATCGCGGGTATGTCTCTTATCCAATTGCTCAATGTCGACTACAGCGTCGGCGGTCCGCTCCTGCTCGAACAGGTGAACCTCTCCCTCGACGCGGGCGAGCGCGTCTGCGTGGTCGGGCGCAACGGCGCGGGCAAGTCCACGCTGATGAAGCTCATCGCCGGCGAGATCCATGCCGAGGACGGCGAGATCCGCCTGCAGGGCGGTACGCGCATCGCGCGGCTGACGCAGGAAGTGCCGCAAGACACCACCGGCAGTGTCTTCGACGTGGTGGCCGAGGGCCTGGGCGAACTGGGCCACCTGCTTGCGCGGTACCACCACCTGCTGGAAGAAGGCGACATGGATGCCCTGGGCGACGTCCAGGCGCAGATCGAGGCCCACAACGCGTGGGACCTGGACTCCCGCGTGCAGCAGGTCATCGAGCGGCTGGAACTGCCGGCCGAGACCGACTTCGCCGACCTCTCCGGCGGCATGAAGCGCCGCGTGCTGCTTGGCCAGGCGCTGGTCCGCGACCCGAACCTGCTGTTGCTGGACGAGCCGACCAACCACCTGGACATCGAGGCGATCGCCTGGCTGGAAACGTTCCTCAAGGGCTTCGCCGGCAGCATCGTCTTCATCACCCATGACCGCAGCTTCCTGCGCGCACTGGCCACCCGCATCGTCGAGATCGACCGCGGCAACGTCACCAGCTGGCCGGGCGACTACGACAACTACCTGCGCCGCCGCGAGGAACGCCTGCACGCCGAGGCACAGGCCACCGCACATTTCGACCGCAAGCTGGCCCAGGAAGAAGTGTGGATCCGCCAGGGCATCAAGGCGCGCCGCACCCGCAACGAAGGCCGCGTCCGCGCGCTGAAGGCCCTGCGCCGCGAGCGCGCCGAGCGTCGCGAGCAGACCGGCACGGCCAAGATCACCCTGGGCAGTGCGCAGGCTTCGGGCCGCAAGGTGGTCGACCTCAAGCACGTCACCCATGGCTACGCCGGCCGCACGCTGCTACGCGACCTGTCCACCACCATCATGCGCGGCGACCGCGTCGGCATCATGGGACCCAACGGTGCGGGCAAGTCCACGCTGCTGAAGATCCTGCTGGGCGAGCTGAAGCCGCAAACCGGCGAATCCACGCTGGGCACCAGCCTGCAGATCGCCTATTTCGACCAGCACCGCTCCACGCTGGACGACACCGCGAACGCGCTGGACAACGTGGCCGAGGGGCGCGAATACATCGAGCTCAACGGGCAGCGCAAGCACATCATCGGCTACCTGCAGGACTTCCTGTTCTCGCCCGAGCGCGCACGCGCGCCGATCACCCGTCTGTCCGGTGGCGAGCGCAACCGCCTGCTGCTGGCCAAGCTGTTCGCGCAGCCGTCCAACCTGCTGGTGATGGACGAACCGACCAACGACCTCGACGTCGAGACGCTGGAACTGCTGGAAGAATTGCTCAACGAATACACCGGCACGCTGTTGCTGGTGTCGCACGATCGCGACTTCATCGACAACGTGGTTACCAGCACGCTGGTGCTGGAAGGCGACGGCGAAGTCGGCGAGTACATCGGCGGCTACAGCGACTGGCTGCGCCAGAAGCCGGCCATCGAGGCGGCCCGTGCCGCCAGCGCGAAGGCCTCCGCACCGGCACCCGCCGCGGCAACGCCTCCCCCGGCCGCGCCGAAGAAGAAACTGTCGTTCAAGGAGCAGCGTGAACTGGACCTGCTGCCGGCAAAGCTCGAGCAGCTCGAGACCGAGATCGCGAAGCGCACCGAGGCGATGAACGACCCGAAGTATTACCAGCAGGATGCCGCCGCCATCACCCGCGCCAACGAGGAGCTGGCGAAGCTGCAGGCCGAATTGGATGTGGCGTTCGCGCGGTGGGAAGAGCTCGAGGGTTGAGGGGATCGGGTTAAGCGGCGTTAAAAGCATCGCCCACATCGTGGGCTCCTACCCGGCCTCGCCCCGGTAGGAGCGCACGATGTGCGCGAAAAGCCAACAAAGCGACGACGCGGCAAGCCCCACCGTCGCCACCGGTAGGAGCGCACGATGTGCGCGAAAAGCCAACAAGGCGGCAACGCGGCACCCCCCTCCGTTGCCGCGTCCCACCCCACCCTCACCCCGTATTCTGCAACCCCTGCGACACGCCATTGACGCAAGCCACCAGGGCATTGAGCAGCGCCTCGTCCTTACCCTCCGTCGCGCGCCAGCGACGCAGCAGGTCGACCTGGAGCAGGCTCATCGGGTCCACGTACGGGTTGCGCAGGCGGATGGACGTAGCCAGCCGCGGGTCACCGGCCAGCAGTTCGCTGGCGCCCTTCAGCTTCAGCACCCAGGCCACCGTGCGCTCGAATTCGGCGCGGATCATCGGGAAGAACCGCTCGTGCAGCGGTCCGGCCAGGCGGGAGAACGCCTCCGCGATGTCGATGTCGGCCTTGGCCAGCACCATCTCCACATCGTCGAGCATCGTCGAGAAGAACGGCCACTCATGGGCCATGCGGACCAGGTCGTCTTCGCCACACTCCTTCGCCACGGCGTCCAGCGCGCTGCCCAGACCGTACCAGCCGGTGAGCACGGCACGGCACTGCGTCCACGAGAACACCCAGGGAATGGCGCGCAGATCTTCCACGCCCTTCATGCTGCGCCGACGCGCAGGGCGAGAGCCGAGGGTCATGCGCTCGATCACGTCGATCGGCGTGGCGCCGCGGAAATAGTCGACGAAACCCTCCGTATCGACGAAGGCGCGATAGGCCTTGCGGCTTTCGTCGGACAGGCGGGCCATGACGTCCTTCCAGCCGGCCTCACGGGTCTCGGTCTCGCGCGGACGCAACGAGGCGCGCATCACGGCGCCCAGGGTCTGCTCCAGGTTGCGCACGGCCAATGCGCGGATACCGTATTTGCGATGGATCACCTCGCCCTGCTCGGTCACCCGCAGCACACCGCCGACCGAGCCCCGCGGCGAGGCCATCAGCGCGGGGGTGATCCGCGAGCCGCCTCGGCTGGCCGAGCCACCGCGGCCGTGGAAGAAGGCGACACGGATGCCGGCCTTCGCGGCTACGTCGAGCAATTCGGCCTGGGCGCGCTGCAGGCTCCATTTGGAAGCGACCGTGCCGCCATCCTTGCCGCTGTCGGAATAGCCGAGCATCACCCACTGGCGATCGCCGCGAGCCTTCAGGTGCTCGCGATAGACCGGGTCGTCCAGCAGCGCCTGCAAGGTCGCCGCGCCGCCGGCAAGGTCGTCGATGGTCTCGAACAGCGGGGCCACGTCGAGCGGCACGCGACCGTCGTCGACCAGGCCGCCCCGACGCGCCAGCGCCAGCACGGCCAGCACGTCGGCCGCGGTTTCGGCCATGCTGATGATGTAGAGGCCGGTGGCCTCGGTGCCGTAGCGCTGCCGCGCGTCCGCCAGCGTCGCGAACACGGCGCGAAGCATCTCCGCCGCCTCATGGCCGTCGCCGGCCGCGAAGGCGCGCTCGCCGGAGGCATACGGCCGCAGGGCCTCCACCCGTGCCCCCGTGTCGCGCTGCGCCCACTCGGCATCGTCGAGCAGCGCACCCAGCGCCTCGTCGTGCACGCGGGCGTCCTGACGCACGTCCAGGCGGGCCAGGTGGAAGCCGAACGTGCGTGCGCGCCATAGCAGGCGACCGACCGCATAGGCGCCGGCATGGCGACCGTCGTGATCGAGCAGGCTTCGCTCGATCAGCGCGATGTCGTCGATGAACGCATCGGCATCCGGGTAGGCCTGCGCCGTCTCGTGCAGCGTCGCCTCCAGGCGGGCCGCGACGAACGCCAGGAAGGTGCGGTAGGGCATATCGGCGTGACGGGGGCGGATGCGCGCCGCCGCCTCGGGAAGATCGTCGCGGTAGGTCTGCAGGCGCCGCGCCAGCGTATCGTCCAGGGTCACGCGATCGTCGGTCTGGCTGAGCAGGCGGCCCAGCGCCGTGACGTCTTCGAGGTAACGCTCCAGCACCAGTGCGCGCTGTGCGGACAGCGTGGCAGCGACGGTATCGGCGTTGACGTTGGGATTGCCGTCCATGTCGCCACCCACCCAGGTGGCGAAGCGGAGCAGGCGGGGGATCGTGACGCCTTCGCCGTAGGTCTCGTCGATCGCCTGCTGCAGCGACTCGTAAAGGGCCGGCAACACACGGTAGATAGGCCTGGCGATATAGAAACTGATGTGGTCGAACTCGTCCTGGACGCTGGGGCGCACCGGCGACGCCTCGGCAGTCTGCCATCCGGAGGACAGCGCCATGAGGATGCGCGCGTCGTCGTCGCGGCGTTCCTGAGGTGTACGCGTGGGATCGAACTCGTCGACCAGCGCGCGGACGATTTCCTGTTCCTTCTCCAGCAACGACCGGCGTACGGCCTCGGTGGGATGCGCCGTGAACACCGGCTCCACGTCGAGCCGGTCCAGCAGCGAGGCCAGTTCCTCACGACCGACCCCGTCCTTTTTCAGCCGCGCCAATACGGCGGCCAGCGACTCGGGCTGGGCCGCCCCGCCCTCGCGCTGGTAGTCACGGCGGCGGCGGATGCGATGCACGCGCTCGGCGGTGTTCACCGCCTGGAAGTAGGTGGCAAAGGCGCGGGCCAGGGACTCCGCATCGGCGGCCTCCAGTCCGGTCAGGGTGTCGGCCAGGGCGTCCACGGCGGCCCCGCTGCGTCGGCGGTGGATGGCCGCGGTGCGCACATGCTCCACCCGTTCGAAGAAGGGCTGACCGCCCTGCTCGGCCAGCATCTGGCCCACCAGGGCACCGAGGCGGCGCACGTCCTCGCGCAGGGGGCCGTCGTGGGGCAGGAATTCGGGATCGCGCGCAGCTTCCATCGGACTCTCACGTAGGACGAAACCCCGAGAGTACCGAAAAACGTGTTCATCCTTGCATCCGGATTCCGCGATATAATCGCCGGACCGTTTTGCCCGTCGAGGGGCGCTGCGACCATGGGCATCGTCCCCTGGCCAGGCTCGACGCGGCGTCCCACCAAACGGCGCCCCCGTGAACTTCCGGAGCTACGCCAGATGAACGCCGTTACCAAAGACCAAGCCTTCGACGATTTCAAGGTCCGCGATATCTCGCAGGCCGCCCTCGGCCGCCGCCGCATCCGCATGGCGGAAGAGGAAATGCCGGGCCTGATGCAGATCCGCGCCCGCTACGCCAACGAAAAGCCGCTCAAGGGCGTGCGCCTGTCGGGCTCGCTGCACGTGACCAAGGAAACGGCCGTGCTCGCCGAGACCCTGCGCGAGCTGGGCGCCTCCGTGCGCTGGGCGTCCTGCAACATCTTCTCCACCCAGGACGACGTCGCCGCGGCACTGGCCGCCGACAGCCTGCCGGTATTCGCCTGGAAGGGCGAGTCGCTGGAGGAGTACTGGGAGTGCACGCTGGACATGCTGACCCACCCGGGTGAGCTGGGCCCGCAGCTGATCGTGGACGACGGCGGCGACGCCACCCTGTTCATCCACAAGGGCGTGGAGCTGGAAGACGGCAGCGACTGGGTCAACACCCCCAGCGGCAGCCACGAGGAGCAGGTCATCAAGGACCTGGTCAAGAAGACGGCCGCCGCGCGTCCGGGCTGGTTCAAGAAGGTGGCCGCCGAGTGGAAGGGCGTCTCCGAGGAAACCACCACCGGCGTGCATCGCCTCTACCAGCTGGCCGAAGCCGGCAAGCTGCTGATCCCGGCGATCAACGTCAACGATTCGGTTACCAAGAGCAAGTTCGACAACCTCTACGGTTGCCGTGAGTCGCTGGCCGACGGCATCAAGCGCGCCACCGATCTCATGGTGGCCGGCAAGGTCGCCGTGGTCTGCGGTTACGGCGACGTCGGCAAGGGTTGCGCCCATTCGCTCAAGGGCTTCGGCGCCCGCGTGATCGTCACCGAGATCGACCCGATCAACGCCCTGCAGGCCGCGATGGAAGGTTTCCAGGTCACCACGATCGAAGAGACCCTTGGCCTGGGCGACATCTACGTCACCACCACGGGCAACAAGGACATCATCACGCTCGAGCACATGGCGGCGATGAAGAACAATGCCCTGGTCTGCAACATCGGCCACTTCGACAACGAGATCCAGATCGATCGCCTGAACGGCGCGAAGGATGTCACTCGCGAGACGATCAAGCCGCAGGTGGATCGCTACACTTTCGCTACGGGCAACAGCATCTACATGCTGGCCGAAGGTCGTCTGGTCAACCTCGGTTGCGCCCACGGCCACCCGAGCTTCGTCATGTCGAACAGCTTCTCCAACCAGACGCTGGCGCAGATCGACCTGTGGAAGAACAAGGACACCTACGAGAAGAAGGTTTACCGCCTGTCGAAGAAGCTGGACGAAGAAGTGGCCCGCCTGCATCTCGCGCAGATCGGCGTGAAGCTGACCGTGCTGACCAAGGATCAGGCCGACTACATCGGCGTGCCGGTGGAAGGCCCGTACAAGCCGGATCACTACCGCTACTGATCGACGGTTCGTATCGTTGAAAAGAAAGGCGCCCTCGGGCGCCTTTTTTTGGTTCTACACGCATGACCGGGGCCGTACCGAAGCCGAAGCCGAAGCCAGAGCCAGAGCGCGTCGCTCGTATGGCGCGGCGATGAGGCGCTGGGTGGTCACACTCTGCGCTCGAGCAGCGGCCGCAAGCGGCCGAACT
>NZ_JARVRT010000029.1:0-53745 GCF_030209605.1 Luteibacter sp. ME-Dv--P-043b | reverse complement strand
GCAAACTGCTCATCACCCTCAACGCCATGGTCCGCGATCAGACTCCATGGCACGGAACGGTAGAGGCCTGAAAAAGACAGTTGCTCCTACACACCCCAGGCACCTTGCAAGGACGCCGGTACCTGGGCGCGCGCCCAGGCCTGGCGTCGTGGGGGTGTTATTTCACCCCGTGCATCAAGCGGTTGATCAGTGGGGCGATGAGGAACAGCAGGATGCCCGAGCCGATCAGCAGTTCGAAGCTGAAGGTGAAGCCGGACAGCGCGGAGCCGATGGTGATGCCGGTCTCGCCGCTGATGTGGCCGGCCAGCAGTCCGGACAGGTTGTTGCCGATGGCGGTGGACAGGAACCAGCCACCCATCGCCAGGCCCACGACCCGTAGCGGCGCCAGCTTGGTGACCATCGACAGGCCGATCGGCGAAAGGCACAGCTCGCCAATGGTCTGCATGACGTAGCACATGGCCAGCGGCCAGAAGGGAATGAGGTTGTCGGCGCCCACGAGGCGGGTCAGCGCATACATCAGCACCAGGAAGCCCAGCGCGTTGAACATCAGGCCAAGGCCGAACTTGCGCGGGATGGACGGTTCCTTGCGGCGCTTCGCCAGCCAGCCCCAGCTGAGGGCGACGACGGGTGCGAAGACGAGGATGGCCGCGGAGTTGAGCGACTGGAACCAGCCGGTGGGGAATTCCCAGCCGCCGAACATGCGCCGGTCGACGATGTTCTGGGCCAGGAAGTTCAGCGAGCTGCCGGCCTGCTCGAAGAACATCCAGAACAGCACGTTGAAGGCGAACAACAGCAGCATGGCGATGACACGGTGGATCTGGATGCGGTCGTGGCGCACGGCTTCGACCACCAGCATGATCGCCACGCCGATGAACAGCACGCCGAGCAGCCAGGCGATCAACACCGCGCCAGCGTAAGCCATGAGCAGGTAGACCAGCGGGATGGCGACGAGGATGCCCACCAGCACCGCACCCAGGTTCTTGCCGGCGTGGCGCTCCGGCGGCGGCACGCCCACGCCCTTGAGCTGTTTCTTACCGATCAGGAACCAGATGAAGCAGATCACCATGCCGACGCCGGTGGAGGCGAACACGGCGCGGTAGTTGTCCTGCAGGGGCGTATCCGTCGCCACCGAGGCGATCCAGCCGGTCACCAGCGGGGCGAGGAAACCGCCCATGTTGATGCCCATGTAGAAAATGGTGAAGCCACGGTCGCGACGGTCGTCGCCCTGGCGGTAGATCTGGCCGACCAGCGAGGAGATGTTCGGCTTGAACAGGCCGTTGCCGACGATCACCGTGGCCAGCCCCGCCAGGAACACCTGCTGGTGCGGCACCATCACCATGAACAGGCCGGCACCCATCACCACCGCGCCGACCAGGATGGAACGCTGGTAGCCCAGTATCCGGTCGGCCACCCAGCCGCCGAACAGGGCCGAGGCATAGACCAGCGCCAGGTAGGCCCCGTAGGTGCGACTGGCGTAGCCCTGCCCGGCCTGGTCGCCCTTGAAGAACTCCGCCACGATGTACAGCGTGAGCGCCCAGCGCATCCCGTAGAACGCGAAGCGCTCCCAGAATTCGGTCATGAACAGCATCCACAGGGGGCGCGGATGGCCCATGGTCTGCGGGTAGTCGGGCACGTCGCGTACCTGGCCGGGGGCTGTCGGAGTCATGGCTTCCCTTGTGAACGGTGCAAGCAGCGTGTTTAGCGGGAGGGGGCCTCCGCGTCAAATCCCGCCGTCGATATCCACGTGCCTGGGGGGGGGTAGGAGCCCACGATGTGGGCGAACCGTCTACGTAACTAAGGCGAGGGAAGCCAACCTCGCGCACAGGCGAGCGTTTTTAGACTCGCCTGGGGCGGCTTTGAAGGGCGTCAAAAAAAGCCGCGTCGTTCGACTCACGGTAACGCTCGCAGGGATGCGATGCATGGCTTCATTCGCCGGGCGTGACCTGAGGGTTCGCCCACATCGTGGGCTCCTACGCGAGCCTGGGTTCGTGGAATGGCCAGCCCCACAGGATGGTCAGGTGCCCAGGATGGTGCGGACCTCGATCAGCTCGGGGAAGAAGCTTTGCTCCAGCGCCTTGCGCAGGAAGGCCACGCCCGAGGAGCCGCCGGTGCCGGCGCGGAAGCCGATGATGCGCTCCACCGTCTTCATGTGGCGGAAGCGCCAGAGCTGGAAGGCTTCCTCCACGTCCACCAGCTGCTCGCTGAGGTGGTATTCGGGCCAGTGGTGCGCCGTGTCCTCGTAGATCCGCTTGAACACCGGCAGCAGGGACGGCTGGCTGCGCCAGGGCTGGGTGAGGTCGCGCTGCAGGATGTCCGCGGGCACCGCATGGCCGCGGCGTGCCAGGTAGCGCAGGAACTCGTCGTACAGGCCCGGGGCCTCGAACACCTTGCCCAGCCGCGCATGGGCCGCGGGATCGTGCTCGAACACACGCAGCATGTCCGCGTGCTTGTTGCCCAGCAGGAACTCCACGATGCGGTACTGCAGCGACTGGAACCCCGACGACGGCCCCAGCACGTCGCGGAACTGCAGGTATTCGGCAGGCGTGAGGGTTTCCAGCACCGCCCACTGCTCGTACAGCTGGCGTTGGATCTGCTTGACCCGGGCCAGCACCTTGAGGGTGCCGTCCACGTCGTCGGCGCGCAGCCGCGTCAGTGCCGCGTCCAGCTCGTGGATCATCAGCTTCAGCCACAGCTCCGAGGTCTGGTGCTGGACGATGAACAGCATCTCGTCGTGGTGGGCCGGCTGGCTGCGCGGCTGCTGGGCGGAGAGCACCTGGTCGAGCTTCAGGTAGTCCCCATAGGTGAGGCGGCCGTCGAGGTCGGTACGGATGCCCGGTTCGATCTCGCGCTGGGGAGGGGTCATCGAAAACTCTTTTCACGTTAGGGGTGCCAGGACCCCGCAACCCGCGCCACAGCGCCGTTCCGGGGCCGCCACGGCCGGTTCCATGCTGCGCCGTGCCTTGCCGGGTGATAATACCCCTGATATCTAGTCCGGCTCGCAATGATCGAAAAGCCGCTCGTGCCCCGCTGGATGGGCCGTTCGCTTCCCCACTCGTGCGTGTCGTTTCTAACCCTTCCCCTGGGAGCGAGTCGTGTCCATCGCCGCCAAGTTCGAAATCGAATACCTGCAGTACCTTGACCAGGATGGCAAGGAAACCGGCAAGGAACTCCCCGCCTTCGCCAAGGACCTCGACCACATGGTCGAGCTCTACAAGCTGATGGTGTCCACCCGCGTGTTCGATGCCAAGTCGATCGCGCTGCAGCGCACCGGCAAGCTGGGCACCTACGCCTCGTGCCTGGGCCACGAGGCCGCGCACGTCGGCATCGGTAGCGCCATGCGCCGGGAAGATTCCCTGGCCGTGTCCTACCGCGAATACGGCGCACAGCTGTATCGCGGCGTGAAGCCCCGCGAGGTCTACACCTACTGGGGTGGCGACGAGCGCGGCAACGACTTCCAGGACGCCCCGGCGCACGACTTCGCCTGGTGCGTGCCCATCGGTACCCAGTGCCTGCACGCCGCCGGCTCCGCGCTGGCCTTCAAAATCCGCAAGGAACCCCGCGTGGCCGTCTGCACCATCGGTGACGGCGGCTCGTCCAAGGGCGACTTCTACGGCGCCATCAACGTCGCCGGCGCGCAGAAGCTGCCGATGGTCGCGGTGATCGTCAACAACCAGTGGGCCATCTCGGTGCCCCGCCGCATCCAGAGCGGTTCCGGCACGCTGGCCCAGAAGGGCATCGCGGCCGGCCTGCCCTGCATCCAGGTGGACGGCAACGACATCATCGCCGTGCGCGCCGCCATGGAGATCGCCCTGGACCGCGCCCGCAACGGCGAAGGCGCCAGCGTAATCGAAGCGGTGACCTACCGCCTCGGCGACCACACCACCGCCGACGATGCCCGCCGCTACCGTGGCGAGCAGGAAGTGAAGGACGCCTGGGAGCGCGACCCCGTACCGCGCCTGCGCAAGTGGCTCGAAGCCAAGGGCCAGTGGGACGACGCGAAGGAAGAGGCCTGGAAGACCGAGTGCGACGACTGGATGGACAACGAAGTAAACGCGTATCTGGAAACGAAGAACCAGCCGGCAACGGCCATGTTCGACTACCTGTACGCCGAACTCCCGGCCGACCTCGAAGCACAGCGCGAGCTCGTCGCTTCCCTCGATCGCAAGTCGTAAGGACTTCTTCCCATGGCACAAATCACTCTTATCGAAGCGGTGACCCAGGCGCTCGCCTATGAAATGCGCAACGACGAAAGCGTCGTGGTGCTCGGCGAGGACGTCGGTGTCAACGGCGGCGTGTTCCGCGCCACCCAGGGCCTGCAGGAGCAGTTCGGCGAGATGCGCGTCATCGACACGCCGCTGGACGAAGGCACCATCGCCGGCCTGACCATCGGCCTGGCCGTGCAGGGCATGAAGCCGGTGGCGGAAGCCCAGTTCGAGGGCTTCATCTACCCGATGATGGAACACATCGCCTGCCATGCCGCCCGCATGCGCAACCGTACCCGTGGTCGCATGACCGTGCCGGCCGTGTGGCGCGCCCCCTGGGGCGGCGGCATCCGCGCGCCGGAGCATCACTCCGAGGCGAACGAGCACCTGTTCACGAACATCCCCGGCCTGCGCGTGGTCATGCCCTCGTCGCCCGCACGTGCCTACGGCCTGCTGCTGGCCGCCATCCGCGATCCGGACCCGGTGATCTTCTTCGAGCCCAAGCGCATCTACCGCCAGTACAAGGAAGAGGTGCCCGACGACGGCGAAGCGCTGCCGCTGGATGTCTGCTTCGTGCTGCGCGACGGCACCGACGTCACCCTGGTGACCTGGGGTGCGCAGGTGAAGGAATGCCTGGAAGCCGCCGACGAACTGGCCCAGCAGGGCGTCAGCGCGGAAGTGATCGACGTGGCCACGCTGACCCCGCTCGACTTCGACACCATCGCCGAGTCGGTGACCAAGACCGGCCGCTGCGTCATCGTGCACGAAGCGCCCAAGACCGCCGGCTTCGGTGCCGAGATCGCTGCCCGCCTGGCCGAGGAATGCCTCTATAGCCTGCTCGCCCCCGTGCAGCGCGTGACCGGTTTCGATACGCACATCCCGCTGTTCCGCCTGGAAATGAAGTACCTGCCCAGCGTCGAACGCATCGTCGAAGCCGCCCAGCGCACGCTCGCCGCCTCCTGAGGAACCGATAGACATGGCCGACATCAAGACCTTTTACCTGCCGGACCTCGGCGAAGGCCTGCCCGACGCGACCGTCGTGGAATGGCACGTCAAGGAAGGCGACACCATCAAGCTCGATGCCCCGCTGGTGTCGATGGAGACCGCGAAGGCCGTCGTCGACGTGCCCTCGCCGTACTCCGGCACCGTGAAGAAGCTGCACGGCGGCGTGGGCGACATCATCGAGACCGGCGCCTCGCTGGCCGATTTCGAGATCGACCCGAACGCGCGCCAGCGTGCCGAGGCCGAGTCCACGGGTCATCACCATGGCCCGAAGAAGAGCGTTGGCAGCCCGGCCCCGGACGACGCGACCAAGGTCGTCGCCTCCGATGACGGCGGCGAGATCGAATCCGACGGCAAGGCCCCGGCACAGCGCGAAGACGAGGGCACCGTCGTCGGCGCCATGGTCAGCGGCAATGCCGTGCACACCGAGCAGGTCTCCAGCGCCGGTGGCGTCAAGGCCGTGCCGGCCGTGCGCGCGCTGGCGAAGAAGATGAAGATCGACCTCACCCGCGTGCAGCCCACGGGCGCGGGCGACGTGATCACCATGGCCGACGTGAAGAACGCGGCGGCCAACGGCAGCGCCACACTCGGTGCCTCCGGGTCGGCTTCTCCCGCGCCCGCACGCCCTGCCTCGGCGCAGCACCTTGCACCCACGCTGCCGGAGCCGGGCCCCGCCCCGTCGCGCACGCCGGTGTCGCTCGCCGGCAAGGCCGTGCGCACCGCGCCCCCGGGCAAGGACAGCATGGGCCAGCCGGAACAGCTGAAGGGTGTCCGTCGCAACATGGCGCGCGTGATGGCCGAAGCACACGCCAACGTCGTCCCGACCACCATCGTCGACGATGCCGACCTGCACGCCTGGATCGGCAAGCAGGACATTACCGCCCGCCTGATCCGCGCCATCGTGACGGCCTGCAAGACGGTGCCGGCGCTCAACGCCTGGTTCAACGGCAAGGACCTGACCCGCACGCTGCACCCCCACGTGGACATCGGCATCGCGGTGGACACGGAAGACGGCCTGTTCGTGCCGGCCCTGCGTAATGCCGACGTGCTCGACGGTGCCGGCGTCCGCGCCGCGATCAAGCGCCTGCGTTCGTCGGTTGAAGATCGCAGCATCCCGGCGTCGGAACTGTCCGGCTACACCATCAGCCTGTCCAATTTCGGCATGTTCGCCGGCCGTTACGCCACCCCGGTGGTCGTACCGCCCACGGTCGCGATCGTCGGCGCGGGCAAGCTGAGCCACGACGTGGTCGCCGTGATGGGTGGCATCGAAGTGCATCGCCGCATGCCGCTGTCGCTGACGTTCGATCACCGCGCCGCCACCGGCGGCGAGGCTGCGCGGTTCCTGAAGGCGATGATCGACGATCTGGGACTGCCGCAGTAATAGCGGGTTGGCGCAGTAACCGGGGTGCAGTCGTAACCCGGGTGTTTTTTCGCGCACATCGTGCGCTCCTACATGACCGGATCCTACCGGCGTTTGTAGGAGCGCACGATGTGCGCGATGCTCTCCCCCCAACGAAACCGACCTGCGCAACGCAGGCCACCCGGGAGGGCACCCATGCAGTTCTTCGAGATCCACCACTTCGCCGGCCATCTGAACGAAACCTTCGAGGCCGACGTCGATACCGGCGACGGCAATGCGCCCTTCGTGCTGGTGGAAGTGCAACCGCTGCCCGCGGCATCCTCGTTCCGCCAGGCGTTCTCGCTGCTGTTCCACAACACCGCGGCGATCCTCTTCGCCCAGCGGACCTATACGATGCGCCATCCGCAACTGGGTGAATTCGGCATCTTCCTCGTACCCATCGCGCGCGACCGCAACGGCTTCGTCTACCAGGCCGTGTTCAACTAGCGCGCATGCGCCGGTGCATGCCACCGGCCTCGCCTTCGTCGACGAAACCCAGGCGCGTGTAAAGCCGCATCGCGGCGGGGTTGTTCACGGCCACGCTGAGCGTGACGGCGGGCGCGATCGCACGCGTAGCCTGCAACAGCGCGGTGCCGATGCCCTGCCCGCGCACGTCTGCCAACAGCGCGATATCGACCACGTGCCACGCCGGCCCGGATACGTCGAGGTAATAGCGCCCGATGTCACGGCCGCCGCGTTGCAGGAGGAAGAAATGCGCGTCCGGAAAGTGATGCACGAAGTGCATGTGCTGCATGCCGAACTGCTGGTCGGCGAAGGCAACCCGGGTTGCTTCCGGCCACCCGGTGGCGGCCAGTTCGTCGTCGCGCGTCTGGCGATAGAGCACGCGCAGGAAAGGCAGGTCGTGCTCGCCACAAGCACGCAACCGCAGGCCGTCAACGGCCAGTGACCCCGCCAGCGTGGTGCTCGCGGGGCCAGCGACGGGAAAGTCGGGCAGGGCCATCATTCGAACTGTGGATAGATGCCCTGTAGCGCGATGCAAAAATTCAACGCCAGGAACGGCTGCCGGTTTTCATGTGGCACGCCCGAGCCGGCCGGCTGTATGGCCAGCGGAGACAGCGTGGTGGAAGGCACTGCACCCGGCAGGAACGGCGCCGCGGTACTGGGGGTGACCAGGGCGCTGCCCGCCGCGGGCACGGACGTCCGCTTGGTCTGATCGCGTTGCACGTACACCGTCGCGCCATGCCCGTGTGACGGCATCTCGGGCACCGTCAAGGCATGCTGGAACTCGCCATACACGTTACCTGCCGATCGCGCCGTCAGCCCAGGTCCGGCGCCGCTACCCCCAGGCGCTCGCGACGTGAGGTTAGGCAGCATGAAGGTCGTCGAGCCGTCGCCGCCGTAGGTGTTCCCCAGCAGCGAAAACAGCGCCGTGTACTGTCTCACCGGCAACGTCGCGCCGTTGCAGAACGCCCAGTTCACGGGCGCGAAATCGAAGGCAAAAACCTGGATTTCGCCGAAGTAAGGTTCGGTCATGTCGTAGTCGCCTGGCGAGGGATCACGGAGGAGTGGGATAGATGCCGAGGTACGCGATGTAGAACGGTACGCTCAGCGTCGGCATGAGGTTGTTGTGCGGCTGCGAGCCACCCTGGTTGCCCACGGCGGCTGTCGCCAACGCGTAGCCGGTAAGGCCGGTGATATCCGGCGTGTACATCGTGTCCGGGGCGATACCGCCAAGCACCGCACTCGAGCTGGGCGTGGCACTGGTGCCTGCGTCGGTCGTGGCGAGGCACGTATGGTTGTGCATGGGCAGCTGTGGCGTCGACAGCGTCACCGTCTCGGTGCCCGACTTCTGGCCCGGGACGTAGTTGCCTAGACCGGGCCCCTGCCCCAGCCCCACCGGCAGGCGACCGCGCATGTCCGGAACACCGAAGGTGTTGACCCCGTCACCGCCATAGGTGGTGCCCAGCAGAGCGTAGAGCGTCTCGTAATCGCCGATCGAGACCAGGCTGCCGTCGCAGGCGAGCCACCCCTGCGGAACGCGGCTGAAGCCGAGCATGCGAATCTCGCCGATATAACACTCGGACATGGTCGTTCTCCTGGTTCGGCGTCAGCTGCGTGACGGAAAGATGCCGCTTATGGCGATATTGAAGCCGAGCACGCTGAAAGGCTGCAGGTTCGGATGCGGCTGGTTACCGCCCGCCATGCCGATGGTGGAACCCATCAATGGTGTCGGATGGGCTGGCGTGGCATAGAAGTTTTCCGCACCCGAGCCACCGTACAACGCATTGGTCGGCAATTTGAGCGTGCCGGCCGTGGTGGTGGCGTTCAAGGGATGCGTGTGGGCCGGCATCTGGCCTTGCAGAAGGGTCACGTTCTCCACGCCGGCTGCGGCGCCGACGGTATAAGCCGGCGGTTGCCAACTGCCATCAGCCGACGGCCCCGAGCCGACCGGCGTGCGGCTGCGCAGATCGGGCAAGGCGAACGTGGTGCGACCGTCACCGCCGAACTTCACGCCAAGCAGGGAATACAGCGCCTGGTTCTGCTGCAACGGGATCAACTGGCCGTTGCACGCCGCGAACCCCCTGGGTGCGAAGTTGAACCCCGCGAGCATGACCTGCCCGAGGAAATAGTTGCTCATCCGGTGTCCCCTGATCGTTGGCTCGCGAGAGGCGGCGGCGCCTGCCTTGACCGACTCTCGTCCATGGCGTGAAGGTAAACAAGAGCCGCGATTCAAGTTCGCCCCAACGGTGCCGAATACACATGCTGCTGAGATAGCACGGCTGCGCATAATGCGATCGCTGGCTGCTGTTTCAGCCGGGGACACAGGGGAAGACATGAATTCGTTCTTTTTTCGCGGCCGCCATGCGGTCGCGCAGGCTCGCGCGCGCTCGCGCGTGACAACGTGGGTGCTCGGCCTATGCCTGCTCATGCTGGGTGGACTTGCCCATGCCGCGGGCTGCCAGCCCCAATCGATCATCGTCGCCTCCGGGGGCACGGTCGTCACGGACCTGAGCAACTGCACGATCAGCGGCATCAACGGGTATCAAAGCCCGCCGCAGCACGGAACCAACGACCCCCGGAACAACAACTCCACCGGCTTGGTGTACTACACCAATAACGGCGACGGATCGGCCACCGACAGTTTTTCCGTCCTCGATGGCGACGATAATTCGGTCATTCCCTTTAGCGTGACCGTGCAGCAGTCGGGCCCGTCCATCACGACGACCACCCTTCCCGACGCCACGGTCGGCACCGTGTACAACCAGTCACTGGCCGCCTCCGGTGGCTCGACGCCGTATACCTGGACGCTGACCGGTGGCGCGCTACCCGCCGGCATCACGCTTTCCTCCGCGGGTGTCGTCAGCGGCACGCCGACCCAGGCCGGCAGCTTCAATCCCGTGTTCACGGTGACCGACAGCGGCAACAACACCGCATCGCGCACCATCGCCATCAACTCGGCCGCGCCGACACTGGCGATCGCGCCGACTACCCTGCCCGACGGCGTGGCGGGTACGGCGTACAGCCAGGCCCTCAGCACGTCTGGCGGTACCGCGCCGTACACCTATGCGGTAAGCAGCGGCACGCCTCCGTCCGGGATCACCGTATCCAGCGGCGGTAACGTGTCCGGCACGCCCAGCACGCCCGGCAACTACAGCTTCACCGTGCGCAGCACGGACAGCTCCACGGGCACCGGCGCGCCGTTCAGCACGACGCGCACGTATTCCGTCACCATCAGCGCACCCACGATCACGGTCGCTCCGGCCACCCTGCCGAACCCGACGGTCGGTGCAGCCTACTCGCAGAACGTGACCGCCTCCGGTGGCACGGCGCCGTATACGTTCGCCATCACCGCGGGTGCCACGCCAGCGGGCGTAACCCTCAGTGCGGCAGGTGTGCTCAGTGGCACGCCGACCGCGGCGGGGACATTCAACTTCACCGTCACCGCGACCGATAGCGGCGGCTTCACCGGCAGCCGTGCCTACACCGTCACGGTAGCGGCACCGACGATCGTCATCGCGCCGACCACCCTGCCCAACGCCACGGCCGGTCAGGCGTACTCCAGCACGGTCACGGCCAGTGGCGGTACCGCGCCGTATTCGTATGCTGTCACGGGCGGCACGCTGCCCAGCGGCATCGCCTTGTCGCCCACCGGCGTGCTCTCCGGTACCTCCACGGTGGCCGGCACGTTCAACTTCACCGTGAGCGCCACCGACAGTTCCAGCGGTTCCGGTGCACCGTTCAGCGGCTCGCGTGCGTACTCGCTCACCGTCGCTGCCCCCAGCGTGGTGGTTGCACCGGCCACGCTGCCGAACCCGACGGCGGGCACGGCGTACTCGCAAACCGTCACCGCCTCGGGCGGCACGGCACCGTACACGTTCGCCATCACCGCGGGCGCGACGCCGGCCGGCCTGAGCCTCAATGCGGCCGGTGTGCTCAGCGGCACGCCGACGTCCTCGGGGGCATTCAACTTCACCGTCACCGCTACCGACGGCAACAACTTCACCGGCAGTCGCGCCTACACCGTCAACGTCGGCGGCGCGGCGCTGGTGCTCACGCCCACCAGCCAGCCCACGGCGCATGTGGGCCAGGCCTATGCCGCGTCGTTCTCGACGACGGGCGGCACCGCGCCTTATCACTACACGGTGACCGGCAACCTGCCGACCGGGCTTGCCCTGGCCGACAACGGCACCCTGAGCGGGACGCCGACCCAGGCCGGTAACTTCCCTGTGGCCATCCATGTCGCGGACAGCAGCACCGGCGCGGGCAGCCCCTTCACCGCGACGGTCAACCTGACGCTGGCTGTCGATGCCGACCCCCTCGTGCTGACACCGGCGAGCCCCGCGTTGACGGCCACCTACGGCGCCAGCAACAGCATCACCTTCACCAGCAGCGGTGGCTCGGCGCCGCGCACGCTGTCCCTGACCGGTGCGTTGCCGGCGGGCATGAGCTTCGACGCGACGTCGGGCGTGCTCTCGGGTACGCCGACCGTGACCGGCAGCTTCCCGTTCACCGTGACGGTGACCGATGGCAGCCTGACGCCGGCGACACTCAGCCGGAACTACACGCTGACCATCGCCGCCGTTACCGTGGTCGTCAGTCCGGCCACGCTGCCCGGCGGCACCGTGGGCAGCGCCTACAGCGCAACGCTGGGCGCCAGCGGCGGCGCGGCACCGTATACCTTTACGGTGAGCGCGGGCGCCTTGCCCGAAGGCACCACGCTGTCGTCGGCGGGTACGCTCACCGGCACGCCGACGCGCAGTGGTCCGGTGACGTTCACCGTCAGCGCCACGGACGTGCACGGCATGGCCGGCACCCAGGCGTACTCGGTCACCATCGGCGATGCCGTCCCCGTGGCGGTCGCCGACACGGCCAGCACCGCGGCCAACCAGCCGGTGACGATTCCGGTCACGGCGAACGACACCGGCGTGATCACGTCGGTGGCCGTCGCCACGGCACCGACGCATGGCGCCACCGTGGTCGATGGCACGTCGGTGCGCTACACGCCCGCCACCGACTTCTTCGGCACCGACAGCTTCACCTATACGGCCATCGGACCGGGCGGACGTTCCAACGTCGCCACGGTGACGATCACCGTGCAGGCAGGCACCCTGCCCGTCGTGCCGGAACAGGTCGCCATAACGGGCGTGGCCGGCCAGACCATCAACGTGGATGCCACCCAAGGTGCCAGCGGTGGTCCGTTCACGGCGGTGACCGTGGTCACGCCACCCGCCGTCGGCACGGCGACCGTCAACGGCACGACGATCGCCTACACCACGCCGGCGGATGCCAGCGGTGCGCAGCGCTTCACCTACACGCTCACCAACGTGTTCGGCGTGTCGCAGCCGGCCACGGTAACGGTGACGGTACAGCCGCGGCCGATGGCCGTGGCGCTGACCGCGACGGTCGGTGCCGGGCAGTCCGTGCAGGTGGACCTGACCAACACCGCGCGCGGTGGTCCGTTCACCGACGCCGCGGTGGTGTCGCTTTCGCCCGCGCAGTCGGGTACGGCCACCATCGTGAAGACCGCCACGGGCTATCGCCTGGACTTCGCCGCCGCCGCGGCGTTCTCGGGCCAGGCCCAGTTGGTGTACACGCTCTCCAACGCCTACGCGGTGTCCCAGCCGGCCACGGTGACGATCACCGTGACGGCACGCCCCGACCCCTCGAAGGACGCGGAAGTCACCGGCATCCTCGGCGCGCAGGTGGATGCCACCCGTCGCATGGCCAGCGGGCAGATCAGCAACTTCCAGCAACGCCTGGAATCGCTGCATAACGCCGCATCGTCCCGCTTCAGCAATGGCCTGAACTTCAGCTCCGGCGGCGGCCGCCAGGCCGTGAACGGCGACCGTCCAGGCAAGGGCGTGGCCGAAGCCATGAACGATCCCGACGCGCCCGCTTTCCTGCAGGCCGAGGCGCGTAAGGCGCCGACCCAGAGTGGACAGGCGTCGCCGGACGACGTGGCGTTCTGGACCGGCGGTGCCGTGAACTTCGGCGCGACCAACCGCGGCGCGGCCGCCAACGGTGTCGACTTCACCACCTCGGGTGTCAGCGTGGGCGCGGACAAGCGTCTGTCCAACGCACTGACCCTGGGCCTCGGTGTGGGCTACGGCCACGATGCCAGCGACATCGGCAAGATGGGCAGCCGCAACACCACTACCGCCTACAACATGGCGCTGTATGCCAGCCTGCGTCCGAGCGAGAGCACGTACATCGATACCCTGCTGGGCTACCAGTGGCTCGACTTCGACGCACGGCGATACGTGACGGCCGACGGCGGTCGTGTCACCGGCAGCCGCAACGGCAAGCAGGCCTTCGCCTCGGTGGCCTTCGGCTACGAGCACGACGACGGCACCACGCGGCTGACACCGTACGGACGACTGGACGTGTCGCGCGCGCAGCTGGACGGCTACACCGAGCGTGGCGACGCCACCTATGCCCTCGACTACCGCGGACAGACGGTGCGCACGTCCACGGGTGCCCTGGGCCTGCGGGCGGAGTTCCGCCTCAAGCGCGACTTCGGGGTGCTGGTGCCGCGTGTCCGCGTGGAATACCAGCGCGACTTCCAGGGTGCCAGCAACGCGACGATGTCCTATGCGGACCTGCTGGCCGGGCCGCTGTACCGGGCCACCGTGGGCGATACCGCGCGCAACCACACGTTGCTGGGCGTCGGCATCCAGGCGCAATTCGACAGCGGGCTGTCGCTGCGCGCGGAGTACCAGGCGCTGTTCGACTCGGGCACGCACGCCAACCAGTCGATCCTGCTGGGCATCGAGAAGACGTTCTGATCGGGGCGGCTCCACGCATCACCGCGATGCGTGGAGCCGCAGGCACATGAGCGTCAAACGTTGCGCCGGCTGAAGCGCGCCCGCAGCCGGCGGTTCAGCGGATCGCCGTAGAAGCGAGCCACCAGCCAGGCACACAGGGCGGAAGCCAGGAAGAAGACCAGCAACAGCGGCAGTTTGCGCTCCGGCGTCAGGGTGGCCTTGGGCACCAGCTCGCGCAGGATGCCCAGCACGATGATATGGAACAGGTAGAGCTCGTAGCTGTGCGCACCCAGCCACGCGAGGGGCGCACCGACACGACGGGCGAACGCGCCACCGGGCAGTGTGGCGACGGCGACCAGGAATATCGCCGCCGCGATACCCATCTGCGTGGCGCCGAAGGCCTCGTTGCCGTCGATACCCCGCATGTATACCCAGCCCATCGCCAGCAGGGCGAGCAGCGCCAGCCACCGGCGTAACATCGGCGTCCAGACCACCTCGCGTGCGGCGACCGCTGCCGCGCAGCCGTAGACCAGCATGTCCACGCAGGCCAGGTTGCCGTACAGGTAGAACAGCTCGTTGTCGTCGTGCAGCCAGCGGTAGGCCGGGCCGATGACGAGGCCGGCACAGCCGACGACCACGCGCTGCCAGGGCCGGCGGGCGATGAGCAGCACCAGCGGGTAGACCAGGTAGAACACTTCCTCGACCGACAACGACCAGTAGACGTTCATCGCGTAGTTGAAGTACCCGACCGACCCCATCAGCACGTTGTGCCAGAACGTCAGCACCGAGACGTCGGCGAGGACGAAGAAGCCGTTGCCCAGCGGCGTGCCCTGCTGCACGTTGGAAAAGTCCGGCAGCCCGGCCAGGCCCAGCACCGTGATGATCGCCAGCGCCAGCACCACGGACGGGTAAAGGCGGAACAGGCGCAGGCGATAGAAATGCCCCAGGTCGATACCGCCCAGGCTGCCGTAGCGCCGAAGGATGTTCGAGGTGATCAGGAAGCCCGAGATCACGAAGAACACGGACACGCCGTAGTTGCCGTTGTAGAAAAGCGTCCGCAGCGTGTCCACCGGCACCCCGTCGGCCAACGGGCTGCGATGCAGCCGGTAGGTCAGCGAGAAGTGCAGCAGCATCACCATGACGATGGCCACGCCACGCAGCAGGTCGATGTAGAGGTTGCGCCCGGCGTGTCCGGCGGTGGTGGGCGGGACGAGCGGCATCGGCATCGCTTCCTGGCATCGGACCGGGCAGTCCGTGGTTTATGTTCCTGCCGCAGATCGGCCGGTGTACCCTAGGCGGATGCTCAACAATGACACACTCCGCAGCATCCGCTACATGCTCGACCTCGGCGAGGTCCATGTGGTCGAGATCCTCAAGCTCACCGGCTTCGAAGCCACCCGCGAACAGGTCGATCCCTGGCTGCGCAAGGAAGACGAGCCCGGCTTCGTCGAGATGCCCGATGCGGCCCTGGCCCACTTCCTCGACGGCCTGATCCTGCACCGCCGTGGCCGCGACGAAAGCCAGCCGCCGCGACCGGTGGAGACCCGGGTCAACAACAACGTGGTGCTGAAGAAGCTGCGAGTCGCCTTCGAACTGAAGGAAGACGACATCCTGGCCCTCATGACCAACGCGGGCTTCCGCGTCTCCCGTGGCGAGATCAACGCCCTGTTCCGCCAGCCCAAGCACAGCAACTTCCGGCTCTGCGGCGACCAGTTCCTGCGCAACTTCCTGAAGGGCCTGACTGGCAAACTACGCGGCGCCTGACGTTATGGCCCCTCACGTGTGAGCCCGCAGTGCTGCGCGGGACGGCGAAGCGCTTACCGGCGCTCGCCGCGCTTCCAGACGACCTGGCGCACGATGAGCGCCACCACCAGCACGGCGACGAACGCGCCATAGCCCCACAGTGCCGGCACCACCTGTTGCCAGATGGCGCCACTCTTCGGGCCGAAGCTATCGGCGGGCGGCAGCTCCACCGCGTCGAACGAAACCAGGGCCGCCTGGATAGAAGCGACCACGGCCGCCAGCAGGGCAAGCACGTCGAACGCGCGGCGGGTAGCGTTGGTCACCAGCGACTTCGGGTACTGCCAATAGGCCCAGCCCAGCACGATCAGCCAGGGCGCCAGCAGCATCAGGGCCAGGTAGCGCATGGCTCAGCTTGCCTTCTTCGCCGCCGCTTTGGCCGCCGCCTCGTCCGCCGTGACGGCAGCGAGTGCGTCCAGCGCCGCGCGAACGCGAGCCTCGGCCTCGGCGCGGCTGGCTTCATCGGTGAAGGACGGACCCGTGGCTACCGTGGCGCCATCGACCTGCAGCCCCAGCTGATCGCCGACAGCGGCGAGCGAGGCAGCCGCACCGCCCAGCGTCGCCAGCGACTGGCGCAAGGCACCCGCCGCCTTGGGATCGGTAAACGCCTTGGACAGCAGCAGTTCGGCGCCATCCGCATCGAACAGGCGGAAGCGGAAGCTGCCGTCGTCGTCGCGGAAGCTGGCGATGCGCGGCGGGCGCGCTTTCGGCGCAGCGGCCGGCACCGCGGGCGACGTTGCGTCCGCCTGGCGGCGGTAGCGCGGGCTGCGGAGGCCGACGGCTTCGCGCAGCGTCTCCAGCAGCGGCCCGGCCACGGCACGGGCCTTGGCGGCACCGGCCAGCAGCACGTCTTCCATGTCGTCCGGCCGAGCCATCAGTGCTTCGTAGCGATCGCGCATGGGCGCCACGTCGGCTTCGATGCGGTCGAACAGGGCCACCTTGGCCTCGCCCCAGCCCATGCCGCCCTGCAACGACTGCTCGAAGGCCACGGTTTCGGCCGGCGAGGCGAACGCCTTGAAGATCGTGAACAGCGCAGCGTCCGCGGTGTCCTTCGGCTCACCCGGCGCGCGCGAATCGGTGACGATCTTCATGATCGCCTCGCGCATGCCCTTGGCCCCGCCCTCGAACAGCGGGATGGTGTTGTCGTAGCTCTTGGACATCTTGCGACCGTCCAGGCCCGGCAGCGTGGCCACCTGCTCCTCGATGTGCGCCTCCGGCATGACGAAGAACTCGCGGCCGTAGGTGTGGTTGAAGCGCTGTGCGATGTCACGCGCCATCTCGATGTGCTGGATCTGGTCGCGGCCCACCGGCACCTTGTTGGCGTTGAACGCAAGAATGTCCGCGGCCATCAGCACCGGGTACATGTACAGCCCCGCGGTGATGCCCGCATCCGGGTCTTCCTGGCCATCGACGTTGCGATCCACGGCGGCCTTGTAGGCATGGGCACGGTTGAGCAGGCCCTTGCCGGTGACGCAGGTCAGCAGCCACATAAGCTCCGGCACTTCGGGAATGTCCGACTGCCGGTAGAAGGTGGCGACGTTCGGGTCGAGGCCGGCGGCCAGGAACGTGGCGGCGATCTTCATGCGCGAGGCTTCGACGCGATCTGCGTCGTCGCTCTTGATCAGCGCGTGGTAGTCGGCCATGAAATAGAAGGCATCGACGTTCGGGTCCTTGCTGGCCAGGACAGCCGGACGGATCGCGCCGACGAAGTTGCCGAGGTGCGGCGTGCCGGTGGTGGTGATGCCGGTGAGGACGCGGGTATGCATGGGGACCTTGGGGCTACGGACGATAACCGTCCGAGTGTAGCCCGCGACTGCCCCGGCGGCGACCCGTGGCCGCCACCGGAACCCGGGGTCAACGCATGAGCGTGGATTTGCCGAACAGCGATTCGACCAGGTCCACGGCCAGTTTCGCCGTCTGGTTGCGCTTGTCGAACGCCGGGTTGAGCTCGACGATGTCCAGCGAGCCGACCCGGCCGGTGTCCGCGATCATTTCCATGACCAGCTGGGCCTCACGGTAATTGGGGCCGCCACGCACGGTAGTGCCCACGCCCGGGGCGATCGAGGGGTCGAGGAAATCCACATCGAAGCTGACGTGCAGGTGGGTGTCTTCGTCCACGCCGGACAGCGCCTCTTCCATCGCGGCCTTGATGCCGATCTCGTCGATGTAGCGCATGTCGTAGATATCGATGCCCACCTCGTGCACGAAGCGCTTCTCGCCCTCGTCCACCGAGCGGATGCCGACCTGCCGGAACACGTCCGGCGTGGTCGCCGGCGCGGTGCCGCCAATATGGGTGAGCACGTCGGGCCCGTGCCCGCACAGGCAGGCGACGGGCATGCCGTGGATGTTGCCCGACGGGGTGATCTGGCTGGTGTTGAAGTCCGCATGGGCATCCAGCCACAGCACGCGCAGCTTCTTGCCCGTCTCGCGGCAATGGCGGGCCACGGCGGAGATCGAGCCGATCGCCAGGCAGTGGTCGCCACCGAGCATGATCGGCAGTTGGCCTTCGGTCAGCGCCGCGTGGATAGCGTCGTGCACGGCGGTGTTCCAGGCCACCACTTCGTCCAGGTGGCGGTAACCGTTCACCGGCGGTAGCCACGGGTTGAGCGGGCCGGACAGGTTGCCGCGATCGACCACGTGCATGCCACGGCGGGACAGGCGCTCCGCCAGGCGGGCGACGCGCAGCGCCTCCGGCCCCATGGAACTGCCACGGTGGCCGGCACCGATGTCGGTAGGGGCGCCGATCAGGGCGACGGAACGGGTAAGCGGGCTCATACGATAGGACTCAGCATCCCGCAAGTTTACATGGCGCCCGGAAACAGCCACGTTGCAGCGCGTCAGGGGGTAGCCGATAACCGCGGCGAAGGACGACGAGCGAACGGGACAGGAGCCGCGTGCGGATGCCCGCCAAATGGCGTAAACTTCCGCTCAAATGGAGAGGATTACGTCATGATCGCCTACGTCGCCGATGCCGACCCCATCCGTTATGAACTCCGCGAGACGGTGCATAGCCGCATGGCCCGGCTGCTCGATCTCAAGCTCGAGTCGGATGCGGATGCCGTCCGGCTGGTCAGTCAGGGGATTTCGGTCCATTCCTATCGCCGCGTGGCCGACAAACTGCATTTTCCCGCCAACCTCGTTGCGCCGGAAAGCACGGTGCGCCGTCGCCTCAGCGAAGGCCGCTTCAGCGAAGTCGAATCCGAACGGGTGGTGCGTGTCGCCCGGGTGTTCGCGGAAGCCGTCGAACTGTTCGGTGACGAGGCCATGGCGCTCACCTGGTTCAACACGCCGGCCGACTACCTGGACGGCGACCCGCCGGTCACCCCGCTGGAGCTTGCGGCCAGCGACAACGGCGCGCGGCTGATCGAGGCACGCATCCTGCGCACCGCCCACGGCATGTTCTGATGCGCCTGTGGCGTATCTCGTCCTACCCCGGCCTGAGCGGGGTGGGCGGCCAGCATGCCGACGGCCGCTGGCACACGCGGGGCCGCGCCATCCTGTACACCTCCGAGCACCCTGCCCTCGCCATGGTCGAAGCCATGGCGCACATGCGCCTGGGCATCACGTCCATCCCGCTGACGCTCAAGCTGATCGCCATCGACGTGGACGATCGCGCCACTCTGGCGCCGACGCCCCGGCTGCCGTCGGGCTGGCAGGCCAACGAGCCGACCAGCCAGGCCGTCGGCGACGCCTGGCTGGCCCGCAAGGATCACCTGTTACTACCGGTGCCGTCGGCCATCCTCGCGCATGCAACCAACGTGCTGGTGAACCCCGCGCATGCGGACATGGCGCGCTGCGTGACCGAGGTCGAGGTGGAGCCGTTCTGGTTCGATCGGCGCTATCTGCGCTGACAGCCTGCTTCGCCAACACTGGCTGACACGCCGTCGAGCGAAGCATCAGAACAGGGACAGGTGCCCACCACCTTCGACATACGTGTCGTAGAACCGCCGCTTCGTCGCATCGAGCATGGGCTCACTCTGCATGCGATCGCCAAGACGCATCATCACCGGTGTGGCGGGGTCATAGCGCGGCCACACCGCTTGCCCCTTGGCGACAGGCCGCCCCGTCTTGACGAAGCCGAGCCAGTACGCGGTCATCGTATCGGCGATGACGCGATCGCGTGGCTTGAAAGCCCGCTCTTTCGCCGCATCGAGGTTGCCCAACGCATAAGGAATCTCCGAGCTGTGGAACGCGCCGAACGCTTCCGAACCGGGTTCGACATGATCGAACAGGTAAAGGTAGATCGGTTGGTGACTCGTGGCAGCGCGCGCCCTCGCCCAGCGCTCGGTGGCGGCCATGCCTCGCTCACGGTGCACGCGCCGATCCTCGGGATTGGCGTCGCCAGACGATTCATCCGCCGTCATGCCGGCAAGGACAGGTGTGTCGATAAACGTGCCGGCGACACTGGCATAGGGGTTGGACGGAATCAGCCGTCCGTCGATCACCGGCGCGAACGTCATCATCCCTTCGTCGGCCTGACGGGCCGCCTGCGCCACCTGCGATGCAGGCAGACGACGCAGTTCATCAATGGTGCGTACGCCTGCCGCGGCCAGGACTTTCTTGCCCGTTGCCTGCGCCTGCGCAAGGGTTCGGGGCGCTATGCCCATGCCGGGACCGCTTTGCGAGATGACCTGCTGGAACAGGCCTTTCGCGGCGGGCGCCACCATCAGGTCGTGGATCGCCATGGAGCCCGCCGACTGGCCCGCGAGCGTGATGCGCGACGGATCGCCGCCGAACGCCCGCGCGTTGTCCCTGATCCAATGCAGCGCGAGCAACAGGTCCTCGATGCCGTAGTTACCCGGCGCACCCTCGGCGGCAGAGAGCTCCGGAGGCGCGAGGAACCCGAAGACGCCGAGGCGGTAGTTCACCGTGATCACGATGATGCCGCCGCGTGCCAGCGTAGCGCCGTTATAGATCGGCACCGATCCCGAGCCACCGGCAAAGCCGCCGCCGTGGACCCAGACCATGATCGGCAGGCCCGCATGTGGTGCCGTGGCGGCGGACGGGCGCCAGACATTCAGCGACAGGCAGTCCTCGCTCACCTCGCCCTGCACGAGGTACTCCGGCGTGTACGGACCGAAGCTGCCGCCGACGTCTTGCTGGCAGGCGGGGCCGAAGGCCATCGCCATGCGCGTCGCCCGCCACGCGGGAGCCGGTCGCGGCGAGCGCCACCGGCCCTCGCCCGCCGTGCTGGCACCATACGGGATGCCGAGGAAGGCATCGACTTCCGCAGAGGTCGTACCGGATAGCACGCCCTGCGTCACTCGAACGAGGGGAGGCTTCGCCATGCTTGCCGCGCCAGCCAGCGTGGCGATGGCGATAACGGCGATGAAAACCCGTCGAACGTCGATCATGGATCTTTCCTCGGTGGCTCGGTTGGCTGGGCGACGCTCAATGGGACGACACGAAGCCCGACGGCGTCAGCGCTTCAGGCATGGCGAAGTCCCGTCGCATCCGTGCCACTTCCTCCACGGGAGGGCGACCAAACAGGCGCTTGAATTCACGACTGAACTGCGAGGCGCTTTCGTAGCCGACAGCGGTCGCGGCCGCCGCGGCCGTCGTGTCCTGGCGAAGCATGTGCAGCCTCGCCTGGTGCAGCCGGGTCGATTGCACGTAGCGCATCGGCGACGTGCCGGTCATCGCGCGAAAATGGGCATGAAACGTCGGCACGCTCATCGCCGCCTCGTGGGCCAGGCGATCGACGCTGAGGGCCTCGTCGTACTCGCTGTGGATCAAACGGATCGCGCGCGCCACCCTGCCGAATCGCCCCTGCTGGGCCAGCGCGGCACGCATCGAGCCGCCCTGCGCGCCGCACAGCACGCGGAAGTAGATCTCCCGCACCATGGCGGGGCCAAGCAGTTCGCCCTCCGGCGCATTCGCCAGCGCCTCGAGCAGACGCAGCACCGCCATCGACAGCGAGGCTTCCATCGGCGAGGAATACAGCCCGCGGGGCTCAGCCGTGGCGATGCCTTCGTGGCGGTCCAGTTGCTCGCACAGGTCGAGAGCCATGGCGCTGTCCAGGCGAAGGTAGATCGCCAGCAGCGGCTCCTGCGCCGTGGCATGCGTCTCCATCGTGAAGGGCACCGGCACGGACACGACAAGGTAGTGCTGGTCGTCGTAGACGAAGGTCTGCCGCCCCAGGAAGCCTCGCTTGCTTCCCTGGACCACGATGACGATGCCGGGCTCGTACAGCACGGGCGTGCGACTCAGGGGTCGGTCGGCGCGAAGCAGGCGCACGTCGGGCAGGCACGTCAGTGTGTACCCCTCGTCGCGGGCCATGCCGCGGAGAAGACCGATCATGCGCTGGCGCCGACGGCGGCTATCGTCCATCGCGCCAATGTCCTTCATCCCAGGCGTCGATGCAAACCGGTGTCATAGGATCAGGCAAGGGTGCAAGACAGCAAGCCATGGGCGGCAATGTACGCGAACACTACCTTGGTCGGCACGTCATACGAAAAGGCCAGACCATGGATAACAAGACATTTTTCATCACCGGCGTCAGCAGCGGCTTCGGGCAGGCGTTGTCGCGCGAAGCCCTCGCGGCCGGCCATCGCGTCATCGGGACCGTGCGCAACGAAGATGCCCGCATTGCATTCGAAGCCCTGGACGCCACGCGCGCGCATGCAGTCATCCTCGATGTCACCGATCACGACGCCATCCCGCGCGTCGTGGCCGATGTCGAATCCCGCCATGGCGCCATCGACGTGCTGGTCAACAACGCGGGCTATGGCCACGAAGGCATCCTGGAGGAGTCGCCCATGGAGGAGATGCGTCGGCAGTTCGAGGTCAACGTCTTCGGCGCCGTGGCCGTGACGAAAGCCTTCGTGCCGAGGTTCCGCGAACGCCGCCGCGGCCACATCGTCAACATCACCTCCATGGGCGGCTTCATCACCATGCCCGGCATTGCCTACTACTGCGGCAGCAAGTTCGCGCTGGAAGGCATCAGTGAGGTGCTGGGAAAAGAGTTGGCACCGTTCGGCGTCCACGTCACGGCCGTTGCGCCGGGTAGTTTCAGGACGGACTGGGCTGGCCGATCGATGCGGCGCACGCCGCGCAGCGTTGCCGACTACGACGCGTTGTTCGAACCGATAAGGCAGGCGCGGAAGGAAAAAAGTGGCCACCAGCTGGGCGATCCCGCACGGGCGGGTAAGGCGATACTCGCGTTGATCGACCTGCCCGATCCTCCGGCGGACCTCCTGCTGGGCAGCGATGCGGTGGGTCTGGTACGCGGCAAGCTCAACGCCATGTTGGCGGACATCGATCGCTGGGAGGCGTTGTCGAGATCGACCGACGGTTGAGGCCGATCGGGATTTTCGCGGGGTGGTGCCGACACCCGGATTCGAACTGGGGACCTACCGCTTACAAGGCGGTTGCTCTACCAACTGAGCTATGCCGGCGAAGTGCGGAAGTTTATCAGAAGCAACCCGTGGGTCGAGTGGTCACGGCAGGGTTGCGCAGGCCCTTGCGGAGGTCGCTGCCGCCATCCTCGGGCACCACCACGTCCAGCCACCACACGGGCGTGGTCTCGGTACGTTCGCTCATGCGGGCCGGGAAACCGGCGGCGGCCACTTCGTCGCGGCGCTTGCGCGCGTTCGCCGGGTCGTGGAACAGGCCCAGGGCCACGGAGTTCTGCAGCTCACCCTGCACCGTCACCACGAAATAATCCTTGATGCCCTTGGCTTCGAGCCGACGGGCCTGCGCCAGCGCCTGCTCGCGCGTGGCCTGCGCGGGCAGGAACACCCGCCAGCCTCGCGACTCGCTGGCCTGCTCCTGGCGCTGGCGACTGCGCACCGTGCGCGAGGCGATCGCGGTACGCGCGGCGCGCAGGTCCACCTGGTTGGCGAACGGACCCACGGCGAGGCAGCGATAGGCGCGTTTGGGGCTGGTCGGTGCCGGAACGGCCGGCGGTGGTGTCGTGGGCAAGGAGGATGACGGTGCCTTCGCTTTGGCGGCGGCCGCTGCCAAGGCGGACGTCGCCGAGGCGCCGGACACGGACGCGATCGGTGCAGAGGCAGCGGGCGTGGATGCGGGAACCGATGCCTGGGTGGTTGCCGTCGCCGGCGATGCATTCGAAGACGCCGGTGCCGCGGCGGACGTCGGCACCGCAAGCGCGGCATGGACCGGCGCGGCGGCAAGTGGCGCTACGGTAGCCGCCGGCGCCGGCACCTCGGCCAATAGCTTGAGTCGGGGCACGCCGCTATCGGTGGGGTCCACCGCATGGGTGCCGGTGTCGCCCAGCAGCAGCCACGCGGCCACCGCGATGTTGAGGGCGATCAGCAAGACGAAGAACAAACGCAGCAGCATGGTGGCCTTGGGCGTGACGTTGGACCTGCGCGCGTTCCCCTGGTCAGAACCGGCGGCGTCGGGATTCTAGGCGATATCGACGGTGGCGGTGTGCACCGTGGCCCAGACGGCCAGCCCGCGCAGCACGGTGTCGGGCACGAGCATGACCTCGTTCTCGAGCAGCGGGGCCAGCACGGCGGCGTCGCCCCCGCCCAGGGTCACGGTGGGGTGTCCGCCGAGGGTGTCCCGCGAGCGCTCGACGAAACGATCGACCAGCGCCGCGCAGGCCTGCCAGCAGCCCGAGGCCAGGCCGTCGGCGGTGTTGTCGGCCAGATCGCGAACGTTGCCCGCGGCCGACGGGCGCACCTGCACGGTGGCCCCGAGCACGGATTGCTGCATCAGCAACGGACCCGGCGCGATCCAGCCGCCGAGGTGCCGGCCTTCCGCATCCAGCGCATCCAGGGTGAGCGCCGTGCCCACGCTGGCCAGGACACAGGGCGAGCGTCCCGCCGCATGCGCATCCACCAGCGCCAGGAAGCGATCCACCCCCAGGCGCTGCGGCTCCGCGTACGCGTTGGTCACGCCGCAGGCCTGCGCTGGCGTGCGCACCCACTCGGCCTTGAGACCGAACGCCTTGCGCGCCGCCACATCCACTGCGGTTTCCCGCGCGGAGTCCACGACGGAGGCGCCGACGACCCGCGTCGGTGTCGGCCACGCGGCCCACAGCGCGGCCAGTTCGTGCGCGATGTCGGCATCCCAGCCAAACGCACCCCGATGGGTGAAGGTGGTGCCGTCCAGCAAGGCGAACTTCAGGCGGGTGTTACCCAGGTCCAGCAACAGGATCACATGCCGCTCCTGCGCACGGAGACATCCGCGCTGTCCACCGTCACCGACTCGCCGTCGGCGCGGCGCACGCGCAGCGCCCCGCGTTCGTCCACACCCTCGCCGGTGGCGTGGTATTCGCCGCGCGGATCGATGACGCGCAGTGGCTGGTCGCGCAGCAGGTCGTTGGCGGCGTACTCCGCGGCGAAGGCCGAAAAGCCGCGACGCTCGAAGGCAAGCAGCCCTTCCGCCAGCGCGGAGACCACCGCCGTGGCTACCTGGTTGCGTCCCGGCGGCTGCCCACCGGCCAAATCGGCGAGGTCCGTCACCGGCTGGGCGGCACGCTCGCGCAGGGTATCGGGCAGGCGGATGTTGAGGCCGACACCGATAATGGCCGCGCAGGGCCCGGAATATTCGCCGGACAGTTCAACCAGGATCCCGGCCAGCTTGGCATGCCCGGCAAGCACATCGTTCGGCCATTTCAGGCCGGCAGTGCGGATGCCCAGGTCGTCAAGCGCGCGGATCAGCATGACCCCGACCGCCAGTGACAACCCGGACAGCGACGCGAACCCGCTGTCGAACCGCTTGAGCACCGACAGGTACAAATTCATGCCCGGCGGCGACAGCCACACGCGCCCACGACGCCCACGTCCGGCCGATTGCGTCTCGGCCATGACGAACGCGAGGTCGTCGAGGGTGGGAATGCGTCGCGCCAGCTCGCTCGAGGTGGAGTCGATCTCCCAATGGGTTTCCAGCATGCCGACCCGGGGCGAGACGTCGGCAGACAGCGAGGCGCGGATACGCCGGGCGTCGAGCAGCTCCGTGGTCCATGGCAGGCGGTAACCACCGCCGACCTTGGCCTCCACCGGCACGCCCTTGAGCCGCAGGGATTCGATCTGCTTCCACACGGCCGCACGCGTGACACCGGCCTGCCGGGCCAGGGTGGCACCGGACACGGCGTCGCCGCCGGCGAGGGCTTCCATGAGGTCGCGAGCGAGCATGGGCTACCGTGGGCCGTCAGGCGGCCGGTGTCGGGGAGGGAAGGAGCCGGGACATTACGCAATTCTAGGGCAGCGGGAAGGATTTCGCCCGCGTTGGCCCGGGAGGGCCGATGACGGACCTCCAGCACTGGCACCTACGCGATATTTCTGAGAGGATCGGTCGTCCCCCGGCATGTCCGGGGCCCACGGGGTATACCGATGAACGCCAGACCGTACATCTTCGGATGGCTGTGCCTCGTCGGTGCCATCGGCACCGCCGCCGCGTCCGACGCCCGCATGACCAGCAACCTGCTCTCCCTGGGCCGGTCTGTCGCGTCGTCGACGTCGTTCGATGCCGGTTCCACCTCGCGCTCCGGGCAGGACAGCGGCCGCGACAGCGCCGCTACGGACACGGCGCGCCCGTTCCATGGGGTACCCGGCACGCGGGGCCAGGGCCAGATTCCCATGCCGCCACCGGTGGATGCCGACGCCGACACGCACGACGGCTCGTCGGGCGGTCGCTCCTCGGGGCCAAGCTGGCAGTCGATGCTTCCCGGGTCCATTTTCTAGAACGGCCCGGATCGTTCCTTGGGCGTTCTTTCCTCGTGGCTTGCGCGTTTTCGCGCGCCGATTCCTCCGATAGACGACACGCTGTGGGCGCAGGCCGTCGCACGACTGCCACTCGCACGCGCACTGGACACGCCGCGCGCCCGTTACCTGCGCGTGCTTGCCGCCCACTTCCTGCACACCAAGCGGTTCCATGCACTGGGCGGTGCCGTGCTGGACGACTTCTGGCGACTGGCCATCGCCATGCAGGCCAGCCTCCCCGCGCTGCCGCATGGGCCGAAGGCCTTCAAGGGCTGGACCAACGTGCTGGTCTATCCGGGGCAGTTCAACGTGCGACGCAGCCGCCACGACCCGCCGACCGGCGTGGTGACCGAGAGCGACGACACGCTGATCGGCGAAGCATGGGAGCGGGGACCGATGGTGCTCTCGCTCGCCGATGTCGCGCTGGACATCGAGGCGCCGTGGGACGGCATCAATGTGATCGTGCACGAGATGGCGCACAAGCTGGACATGCTGGCGCGCCCGGCCAACGGTGTGCCGCCCCTGCCGCCGGGCATCGATCGGCGCGAATGGATCGCCACCATGCAGCAGGGCTTCGAACGCCTGTCACGCGCCGCGGATCGTGGGCGCGAGACGGCCATCGACCCGTACGGCGCGGAAGCCCCCGAGGAATATTTCGCCGTGACCAGCGAGATGCATTTTTCGCAGCCGGCGACGCTACGTGAGGCCGAGCCAGCGGTGGCCCGGCTGCTCGAGGCCTTCTATGGGCCCTCACCGGCCGATCAGGGCTGAGAGCCATCGGGTGCGTCTGCCTGCCAGCCTGCGCAGGCAACACGGGAAAATCAGGCGGGCGGGATACGCACGCTGAAGCGGGCGCCGCCCAGTTCCTCGGAATGGTCGACGTGCAGTTCGCCCTGGTACGCCTTGACGATGTCCTGCACGATGGACAAACCGATGCCGTGGCCCTGCACCCGCTCGTCGCCACGGACACCGCGCTGCAGGATCAGGTCGATCTTGTCGTCGGGGATACCCGGGCCGTCGTCTTCCACGATCAACTCCAGGCCGGCCCGACCGCGCACCTTCGCCACCGAGCGCGCGGTAAGCAACACACGATGCGAGGCCCATTTGAAGGCGTTCTCGACCAGGTTGCCCATCAGTTCGAGCAGGTCGCCCTGCTCGCCCGGGAAGGTCACGCCTTCCTCGATCTCGAATTCGCACAGCACGTTCTTGGCGGCGTAGACCTTCTCCAGGCTTTGCACCAGGTCTTCCGCATGCCCGGCGATCGGCTCGACCGAGGCGATGGTGCGTCGGCCCGAGGTGGCCGCGCGCGACAACTGGTAGGCCACCAGTTCGTCCATCTTGCGCACCTGCTCGAGGATATCCCCGCGCAGGCTGCGGGCGTCCGCGTCGTTTTCCAGCTGCGAGCGCACCACGGCCAGCGGCGTCTTCAGGCTATGCGCGAGGTCGGCCAGGGTGTCGCGGTAACGCGTGCGCTGCTCGCGCTCGCTGTCGATGAAGGCATTGAGGCGCTTGGTCAGCACCGTCAGCTCCATCGGGTACGGGCCGTCCAGGTGGTCGCGCGCGCCGCGCTCGATGTGGGCGAGATCACTGGACACGCGACGCAGCGGCAACAGGCTCCAGCGCAGCAGGAACAGCTGCAGCAGCATCAGCATCATGCCCAGCATGGCCAGCCAGAGGAACTGCGTACGGCGGTACGTTGCCACCTGCCGCTCGAACTGGTCTTCCGTCTGCGCGACCGCGAAGGTCAGCGGCACGCTGCGCTTCTCGGTGCTGTCCAGCGACACGCCGTAACTGAAGACATACAGCTTGCCGCTGCGGGTTTCCACCGGCTCGAAGGCGGTCTCGCCCGGCGCCAGCATGCGCACGAAATCGAAATCTCGGCCCAGGGCCGACGACGACTCCCAGCGAAAGCCCTCGTTGCCGACGATGATGGCGTACAGGCCCGAGCCCGGCCGCGAGAAATCGGGGTTGGGCTGGCTGTCCGGGGTGGTGACCTTGCCGGCGCGGGTGATGTCCGTACCGGTGATGTACGCGATGGCGTAGTTGTGCAGCCGGTCGTGCATGGCCGACAGCTCGGAGGCGTAGTTGGCCTTGTTCTGCGCCAGGCCGGTGAGACCAAGGAACGCCGCCAGCGCGAAGCCGGTGGCCAGCGCGGCGCGCGCGGCCAGCGACAACGGCCGTCGTTTGATCGGTGAAGCGTTATCCATGCTTCCGGCTACCTCGGGACGGCGCGGTGGTGAGGCGGCGCCGTCCACGGTTTCGATCAGTCTTCGTCGGCTTCGTTCCGCGGAATGGCGAAACGGTAGCCGCGACCGCGGACGGTCTCGATCGGCTTGAGCGCGCTTTCCGGATCCAGCTTGCGGCGCAGGCGGCCGATGAAGACCTCCAGCACGTTGGAGTCGCGGTCGAAGTCCTGCTGGTAGATGTGCTCGGTGAGATCGGCCTTGGAGACCAGCTCGCCCGCGTGCAGCATCAGGTATTCCAGCACTTTGTACTCATAGCTGGTCAGGTCGACCTGACGACCTTCGACGGTGACCGTCTGCGCCGTGGTGTCGAGCTTGATCGGCCCGCAGGCCAGCACGGGCTTGGACCAGCCGCTGGCGCGGCGGACCAGCGCATTGATGCGGGCCAGCAGTTCCTCGACATGGAACGGCTTGACCAGGTAGTCGTCGGCGCCGTGCTTGAGGCCTTCGACCTTGTCCTGCCAGCTGCCGCGCGCCGTGAGGATCAGGATCGGGTAGCGCTGGCCGTGCTCGCGCAGCGCCTTGACCAGGTCCATGCCCGAGAGCTTGGGCAGCCCCAGGTCGATGATGGCCAGGTCGAAGGGCACCTCGCGGCCGAGGTAGAGCCCCTCTTCGCCGTCCTGGGCCGCGTCGACGGCGAAGCCATCGCGTTTCAGGCGCGCGGCGAGGGTCTCGCGAAGCGGTGCCTCGTCCTCAACGAGCAGGATGCGCATCAATGTTTCTCCTTGTTGTCCCCGGCACTGAGGTCCAGGGGCTTGGCGGTTTCGGTTCGGACGGGGACGACGCGGACGTGACCGTCCAGCGTCAGCACCTTGACCCGGTATTCGGTGATCCGGCCGCGCTCCACGAGCCGCGTATCCGCCGACAGCACTTTTCCCCCGGTTTCCTTCTGCACCTTGCTAACGGCCTGTTCGAGCGTCAGCGACTGTTCCGCCTGGGCAGCCACGGGCAGCGCGACGCAGAACGCGGCGAAAATTAGCGGAAGAAACGTGATTTTCATGTCTGGCGCGGCACGACGGCGGACGGCAAGTGGCACGATCATGCCCATGGCCTACCCGCCTGAAGCTGAACGAAACCTAGGCGGCCTGCCGCAAAGGTGCCATGGCGGCTTCGATCAGGCGCCAGTCGGCGCCGGGAAGGTGCGCGCCCTCGCTCAACTGGCGGCGGAAACCGCGCGCGCCGGGCTCGCCCTGGAACAGCCCCAGGATGTGTCGGGTGATGTGCTTGAGCTGGGTGCCCCGGGCCAGTTCGGCCTCTATATAGATGCGCATGCGTTCCAGCACTTGGGCCCGGTCGGGCAGCGGGGTACCGTAAAGGTCGGCCTCCAGGCGGGCCAGCACGAAGGGATCGTGGTAGGCCGCCCGCCCCAGCATCACGCCATCCACCCGGGCCAGGTGCTCGCGCACCGCCTCCACCGTGGTGATACCGCCGTTGATCACGACGGTGAGCTGGGGGAACTCACGCTTCAAACGGTAGACCCGCTCGTAGTCCAGCGGCGGGATCTCCCGGTTCTCCTTGGGGCTGAGACCGTCCAGCCACGCCTTACGCGCGTGAACCACCAGCGTGCCCACGCCGGCCTCGACCATGGTGGTGGTGAACCGTTGCAGGTCCTCGTAGGCATCCTGGTCGTCCACGCCGATGCGGCACTTGACCGTGACCGGCACGTCCACCACGTCGGCCATGGCCCGGACGCACTCGCCGACCAGGGCCGGCTCGCGCATCAGGCAGGCGCCGAACTTGCCGGACTGCACCCGATCCGACGGGCAACCCACGTTGAGGTTGATCTCGTCGTAACCCGCCGCCGCGCCCATGACCGCGGCCTTGGCCAGCTCCACCGGGTCGCTGCCACCCAGTTGCAGGGCCACGGGATGTTCCTCGTGGCTGTGCTCGAGCAGGCGCAGCTGGTTGCCACGCACCAGCGCCGCGCTGGTGACCATCTCGGTGTAGAGGCGCGCATGCGGAGACAGCAGCCGGTGGAAGTAACGGCAGTGGCGGTCCGTCCAGTCCATCATGGGGGCGACGGTGAGGCGAAAGGCGGTGGGTTCGATGACGGGCATGCCGCCATTTTAGCCGTACCGGATGAGTTGCGAATTGCGGCACCCATCCCAAACGACCGAACGAAATTCTTATGAGTTAAACCGACTTGAAAATATACTATTTAAGTCGCTATGATGACTTATATTAATCGTTTAAAGTCGCTATAGCGACTTGAAATCATCAAAAACCATTCCGTCCAATTCCTATCTGCTTCCGTCGCAGGCGCCAGGAGCACTCCATGCCTCTCTCAAATCGCCAGAACATGCGGCGTCTCGCACGCTCGAAGCTCGACAAGACCGGGAGCTGGCTACGGGAAAACCTCACCGTGCTGCGGGCCGCACCGCATGGCGGATGGGTAGCCAGTATCCGCGACGCACTGGGCATGTCCCAAGCCGATCTGGCCCAACGCATGGGCCAGAGCCAGAGTGCCCTAGCCAAGCTGGAAATGAGCGAACGGGCCGGAACCGCACAGTTGGACAGCTTGAGGCGTGCAGCTCACGCTATGGATTGCGAACTGATTGTCCTAATGGTGCCCCGGCAGCCCCTGCAAAATAGTGTGGATCGACGCCGCCTGGAGGTTTACAGCGAGCTTTACGACAAAGCCGCGGCCCACATGAAGCTTGAGGATCAATCGGTTTCTACCGAGTTGAGGCAGGTCATGCTCAGGGATGCCGAGGAATCGATCCCTGACAACGGGCTGTGGCGGAACTCGGGGCTTGGCTGATCCACACACAGCCCTATTTCCGTCACCTCACGGTGCAGGTGCAGCCGTGAGGAAACGGTACCTGGAAGCCATTCGCCAGGCCGACGCCGGAGACATGCAGCCGCTATTGGCATTCGTGCGCAGCTGACGGCATCTTTGTGCGCCCATACATCTATTTCGCAGCTTTTTCCGACATCGTCTTCACGATGAACGACCGCATATCGCTAAGCAGATGCTGTCGGTACTCCGGCTCGAGATACATCATGTGCCCCGTCGGATAGTACTTCATGTCAACACGGTCCGTCGGGATGCCGGCGTGCCCGATGTTGTACTGCGCCGAAGAAACCGGCGACGAGAAATCGTAGTAACCCGACGCGACGAACAGGTGCATGCCGGGATTGCGGGTCATCGCCGCCCCGATCTTCGGCGCCGGATTGACGAAAGCGCCATTGTCGAGATCGTAGGTCCAATCGCCGGGAAGCACACCGACATAGGGCCTCGTCGCCTTCACCTGGAGTTCCGTCCCGAGATACCCGCGCATCGCATTCAGGTATGGCAGCCCGGCCGCCGATAGTGACGGATCAAAGGTTTCCTGCGGATCGAAGACCGAGGCGCTTCCGGTCGTGTAGCGCGCATCGAAGCGCGCGATCCTGACGCCCTGATCGCGCAACAGGAGGCGGCGAAACGTATCCGGAGCGATCCGGAGGTTCGACCGAACCCACTCATCCTCGGGGATTCCCGTCAGCTTCGCCAGACGAGCCGCGACACGATCGCGTTCGGCGGCATCGAGGTGGCTGCCCTGGGAGAGAGCGGCGGTGTAGTCACGCGATGCGAAGGCTTCGCTTTCCGCCACGGCATCGGCCACCGAACCGGCATGCTGCCCACCGAAGCGGTGGTGAAACCAGGCGGCGGCCGAGTAACTTGGCAGGAACAGTTCGTAGCCGCGATCATAGCCCGGCGGCATCATCACCGTGCCCCAATCGAGCCCCTGGGAGATCAGGATTGCACCGTTGAAGGTCATGAACGCATCGTCATCGACGATCATCGCCGTGCGGATCGTTCCGTAGGATTCACCGCCGACGAACCGGGGCGATGGCCAACGCTTGTTTTCGGTCAGCCATGTGCGGATGAACTTGGCGACCGACGAGCCGTCGGTGCTGATCTTGTAGAAGTCGTCGTTCTTCTTCGCGCCGACGGCATGACTGTAGCCTGTGCCGACCGGGTCGATGAATACGAGATCGCTGATGTCGAGCAGGGCATCGGGATTGTCGACAAGGGCCGCGCCCGGACTCGACAGGTCGCCGCGGCCGGCCGGACCGTCGAGCGCGATGATCCTCGGACCGAGCGCGCCCATCTGGATCCAGAACGACGCGGAGCCGGGGCCCCCGTTGAAAAGGAACGTTACCGGACGCCTACCCGGATCTTTCACCTTCGCAGTATAGGCAACGGAAAAGATTTTCGCTTCCGGCTTGCCGTCGTCATCGAAAATAGGCGTAAGACCAGCCGTCGCGACGTATCGAACGTCGACGCCGCCGAACCGGCCTTCATGTTGCGTGACGACCTGGGCGGGATCGGCGCTCTCTTCGGCGGTCGCGGCGACCGCTGGAGACGACGGCACTTCCGCATGCAGCGAGGCGACGGCAACGCTCAGCCACAGGGACGCCAGGATGGCGCGGCACGGTACTCGCATGGGTGTCCTCTCGACGTTTAACCTCGACACCCGGGAGAACCGTGCATCGCATGGCGCCCGGTGGGGCAGGCCTTCCATGGCGCACTGTCGCATATTCCAGGAAGTGCTTTCGAGTGACGTCTGGCCTAGGTGAGATCCAGGCGCGCCGCCCTATCCCATCCTTCAACCAGGCGTGCCGCTCAGGTGCAGCACACCCCACCCATGGCCGTCCAGATCGACAAAGCTGTGGGAGTACATGAAGCCGAGGTCTTCCGGCTCGTCGTAGGTGGTGGCGCCGGCGGCAAGCGCTTTGGCAACCAGTTGGTCCACTTCCTCGCGGCTGTCACAACCGATGGAGATCAGCACCTCCACGGCTTCGCTCGTATCGCAGACGGCCTTGGGCGTGAAGTCCCTGAAACGCGCGTGCGTCGTCAGCATGATGTAGATCGTCTCGCTGACGATGAAGCAGGCGCCGTCGTCATTGGAAAACTGGGGGTTGTACGAGAAACCCAATGCCGTAAAGAAGGCCACGGATTTCGGCAGGTCGGCGACCGGCAGGTTGATGAAGACTTGCTTGCTCATGCTTCTCTCCGTGGCATATTGGGTGGGACGGGGCGAGGTACCGCGCCGCCACTGTAACCGAGCGTGAGCAACCCGGCATTGGCAGAAAGTCATACACAACTGGCATGCCACATGCTTGATCGGCTAGTTTCGGTAAACACATGGCCGCTCCTGGCCGGGCACTCGCGAATCGAACGGTATGACGAGAGCGATCTTACTGGCCGTAGGGCTGGCGGCAGGGCTATGGGTAGCGGAGCCATAGCTAAGAAGCGCGAGTCGACAACGTTAGCGGGACAAGAAGACGAAAAGACTTAAACCTTTGCCAATGGCAAGGCATCGAAGCCAGCGCATCCGAATCCATCGGAATCCAGCCATCGCCGTCTACACGACGGCGATGCTTCTGCCGCGCCTACCAAGGGGGTTTCATGCCACGCTCCAAGCAACCGTTGTTCCTTAAGACCAGGCCGTGGCTCCTTGCAGCATGTCTTGCCGTTCTACCTTCGCTCACGCTGGCCCAGACGCCCAACGCACCGGTCCAGGTGATGATCGTCGGCGTCTCCCACATGGACAATCCCGGCCACGACCTGCACAACATGAAGCACGACGATGTGCTGCAGCCCGGCAGGCAGGCCGAGATCGTGGCACTGACGCAGGACCTTGCCCGGTTCAAACCGACCCAGGTCGCCATCGAGCAGGACAAGGCGCCGGCCAGCGAGAAGTATGCGGCTTACCTCGCCGGCACCCTGCCCCCTTCACGCAACGAACGAGTGCAGCTTGGTTTTCGCCTGGCCAAACTGGCGCACCTCGCGGCTATTCGCGGCATCGATGCCGATGGCGATTTTCCCTATCCGCCCGTCAAGGCGTACGCCGAATCGCATGGCTTCGGTCCGCTGCTTGCGGAGCAGAACGCAGATATCGATCGGCAGATCGCCGCGGAATCGAAGTTGCTCGCCGAAAAGGGGATCGCCGCGGAGCTTCGCTACCTCAACGATCCCGCCCGACTGAAAAACGACAATGCGTTTTACCGGACGATGTTGCGCATCGGTGCGGACGATGCGCAGCCAGGTACGGACCTGCTCACAGGCTGGTACCGTCGCAACTTCCTGATCTGCGCGAAGCTGCTGCAAGTCGCTCGACCGGGGGACCGGATCGTGGTGTTCTACGGTGCGGGGCATGCCTTCCTGCTGAGGCAATGCGTCGAGGAAACACCTGGATTCCGGCTCGTCGAACCGAACGATTACTTGAAACCTTCATGAACCCGAACCTGAAGCAGAAGATACGTCGCTGGGCAGTCCATCTCATCTGGCTGGCCGTTACCGGCATGGCCTTCGGCTGCGGCATAAAGCTAGGCTTCCGCGCCTATGTGGCGACGCTGGGTGTCTTGACCTTGGACAATCAACGAGGCCGTGACATGGCCAGCCTGACCACGGCGCTGCGTCTGGTTGAAAAGGACCAACTGGATGCCTATCGGCAAAGCGCCGACTGGCGTATCCGAGAGAGCATCTTTATGTTGGGTCTGAGTAGGCGATACAGCGCGTGCAACGAGACGGAGCAACAAGCACTTACCGATGCACGAGGCTATCTCGCCACGCACCCCTATCCCAAGACCGCAACGACGGACGATCCGTTCGCGGTGGAATATGAGTCGGGGTTGGCCTGGTGCAAGGGCGAGACCGCGCAAAGTCCGTCGCTATTCTTCTAGCCTCTCGTGGGACGGTTCCACGTGCGGTTCGGGCGGCCTACGCGCAGGCACGAAAAGGCGGATATACGCTCTGCCCAGAAGAGAAGCGACCTTATTTGTTGCTATCAATCCGGGCGCAGCGAGCACCCAAGGTAATAGGCGGCACTCAACTCTTTCGCCCGCACGCGGGCGATCTCGCGGATGTCCTCGCCGTGTTGCGTGAACTTGTCCGGGTGGTACTGCGCTATCAGTGCCTGGTACGCCGTGTCGATCTCGCGGCGGCTCGCATCCGGCGCGACACCCAGCACGTCGTACCACGGGCGTCGCGTATCCAGTTGCAGGGGCGCCTTGCGGTCCGGTGCGGCGGTCGCCTCGCCCTTGGGGGTCGCCATCATGGCCGAGACGAACTTGTAGCCGATGGCCAGGCAGATGCCGATGACCACGATGTCCATCCAGTTCATGCCAGTGCACCCTCGATCCGTTGGTAATAGGCCTGCAGCCGGGCATGCGCATCGCTGCCGACCTCTTCGATGTCCAGCTGGCGCTGCACCTTTGCGCGAATGACGTCACGAAGGCGGGCGCGCTCGTCGGCGTCCAGAACGGCGTGCGCGACAGCCACGAGGTCGAAGCGGTCGGCGGCGCGCAGGCCCTGCTTGCGGACAAGGTTGAGGGCATACGGCGCGCAAAGCAGCGCATCCGATGCCATGCCTGCAAACGCCTTGCCGCCCGTGCCCGTCAACCGGCGCACGCGCCCTACCCGCCACACCGCGATGCCGATGGCGAGATAAAGCGCGACCATCCAGGCCAGCAGGCCCCACACGTTGCCCGCCATGACGGCGGGCATCACGGCGAACAGCAGCGCCACCACGCCGACAGCCCCTGCGGACGAGGCCACACCGATACGCCACGCACGCAAGCCACGCAACGGCACCGCCAGCCCGTCGGGCGCAGGGGGAGCGTCGGTCGCGACAGGCGCATTGGACACAACGGGCGCATGCAACCGCGGCGACCAGCGCAGGCGCAGTAGCGCGCGCTTAGGCGCCAGCAGCGGCGGTACGAATACATGCCGGCCCGCCAGCTGGAAATCCGTACCCGCGGAGAACGTCCAGCGACCCCGCCTGCCTTCATGGAAAACCACTTCATTGTGGTAGAGCAGCAACGTCGCGTCGTAGACATACATGCCCACGACGCCGAGCAGCAGCCACCCGGTGTTCGGCAGCATGGGCGTTACGGGCGCTTGCGCGTAAACAGCCGCTTGATCGCGCCGCCCGCGGCGGCGAGGCCGACCAGGATGAATTTCCAAGCCGCAGCCAGGAAGGTGCCGATCACGGCGAACAGGCCCTTCTTCGCGGCTACGGCGGCCACGCCGCCGGTGATCAGCGCGGCCAGGCCATACTCGGCCACGCGATCGCCGGGATGGAAATCCGTGTACGACTGCCCGGGCGTGAAGGCGAAGCCGCCCAGCGTGCCCTTGAAGTCGTCGACCGCCTTCGCCAGCACCTTCGGATCGGACACCAGCACCACGTTCATGACGCCGCTGCGACCGAGGATGCGCGCGTTGTAGTTCACCACGTCGTCGTGCGTGCGGTCCGTCCGCGCCAGGAAGGCCCAGGTCAGGGACTTGAACTGCGTGTCGTAAAGCGGCTTGTTCTGCCAGCCGACCAGGGTCAGGGTTTCCCAGCCGCGCGAGCGCCGCTCCTTGTTGCTTTCCTCGGTCCCCTGCCTGGCCGAGGCGAGGATATCGTCGGGGTCGAGCTTTTCATCGTCCTTGACGTAACCCACGTCGTCGTAATCGAAGAACGCCGTCCACGCCATGTCGGTCGGCGCCAGCGTGTACGTGTCCGACGCGTCGGGCGGGTTTTCCATCAGTTCGTTGAGGCGCTTGGTGCCCGCCGGGTCGAGGAAGGCGTAGCCATCCGGGACGTCCAGCGTCGCCTGCGTGCCGAGCTGCACCTTGGTCGGGCCGTACTTCCACGGCAGGTCGGACACGCCTGCGGCGTGGGCGAGCGTGGTGAAGACGAAAAGCGCCAGCGCGGCGGCCCAGTTCCTTGCAAATACGGTCATGTGTGTTTCCCTGGACGATGCCCTGACGACCCGTGGAGACCCCCGCCACGTAGCAGCGCAGTTTGGGGCGAGGGAAAACCGCCGTCAAGACAAGCGGTTCCGACGAAGCCTGCCGGGACGGCGGGCACGTGGGCCCCGCAGCGACTAGAATGCGCCCCCTCGCCGTCACCTGCTTTCCGACCATGCATATCGTCGTCAACGAAGAACTCAAGGCCTACATCGACCCGCTGTCCGCGGACGAGTACGAGGCGCTGGAGCGCAGCCTGCTCGCCGAGGGCTGCCGCGACGCGCTGGTGCTCTGGGGCGACACCCTGGTCGATGGCCACAACCGCTACGGCATCTGCCGCAAGCACGATATCCCTTTCAAGACCGTGCAGCACGACCGTTTCCAGTCCATCGACGACGTGCACCTGTGGATGATCGAGCAGCACCTGGGCCGGCGCAGCGTCTCGGATTTCCAGCGCGGCGTGCTGGCCTTGCGCAAACGCGAGATCCTGGCCGAGCGCCGTGCGCGCGCCGCCGCCAACGGTGGCGAGGACGCCCCGGATGTGCCGTTCGACACCGAGGGCGCGCAGCCCGCGATGGCGAAGCCGGCCCGGGTCAATCCGAACGACAGCCGCAAGGAAATCGCCCGGGAAGCACGGATCAGCAGCAGCCAGGTCGGCATGATCGAAAAGATCCGCAAGGAGGCCGCCCCCGAGGTGGTCGCCGCGGTGAAGGCGGGCTCGCTGTCGATCAGCGCCGCGGCGGCGGTGGCCACCCTGCCCGAGGACGAGCAGCGCGCCGCGGCCACGGGTGGCGACGCCGAACTGAAGCAGGCCGCCAAACGGGTGCGCGAGTCCAAGCGCAAGCCACGCGAGAAGCCGAGCGACGACGTCCTGGCGCTGCGCGAGCAGGTGGCCGACCTGGAAGCAGAGAACCGCAACCTGCGCCGCGAGATCGACACGCTGCGCGCCCGGCTGGGCGAGCGTCCCGTGGACCCCGACGAGGAGCCGGCGGAGTAAGGTGGGCGCAAGGGCCGGGGAACTAGCATCGGCCCGTGGCGATCCAAGCCCGGTACACCGGACGCCGCCCCAGACGTTCGCAGGCACCACCCCCGGAGTGTGTCCCCGCATGAAACCGTTCCTCGCCCTCGTCGCCCTCTCCCTCGCCGCCACGGCCACCATGGCGCAGGACACCCCCCGGCCGCTCAACCTGCGGTTGCCGGCGGATTACACCCCCGCCCCGGCCAGCACGGCACCCGCACCGGCAAAAAGCGCCGACGCCGGGGTTGCCGCCGACCCGAAGGCGCCCGCGGTCGCGCCCAAGAACGGCGGCGGCAGCGTCGCCGTTACCTCGTCACGCCCGCTCGATCCGCCCGGCACCTACTACGGCGATACCTCGGGACGCATGACCGGGGTGGAGGGCGACGATGGCAGCCCCCGCTGCGACGATGCGTCCTACAACACGCCGCAGGTGCATGGCAGCGTCAGCACCGGCGTGGTCAGCGCCAGCCATGGCGGCAGCGGCAGTTACCAGGCCGGCGCGGTCAGCCTCAGCCAGGCCTTCGGCAGCTGCGAGCACCCGAGTGGCGGCGTGAGCATTTCGGTGGGCGCCGGGCAGGGACACTTCGGCGGCGGGCGCATCCGCTGATCGCCTAGGCGTCCGCGGCGGCCTGCGCGTAGCGCCGTTGCACCTCGACGAACCGCTGCGTGGAGCGGGCCAGCGCGTCAAGTTCGTCGATCACGCGTTGGCCATCGGCACGGGAATCGATCATCAGCGCGATGTCACCGCAGACATGATCGGTGCCCGGCACGCCCAGGTTGGCCAGCACGTTGCGCAGGGCGTGGATGGCTTCCGACGCCGCGGCCACATCGTGCGAACGGATCGCGGCCTTCAGTGCCGTGCAGTGGTCGTCCGCCGTACGTGCGCACAGGTCCACGAATGCCTTGAACTCGTCGAGGCTGGTCAGCGCGCGCATCTCGTCCAGCGGCGTCGCCACGGCACGGCCGGACGGCAGCCCCATGGCCGGCTGCCAATGACGCGCGGCATCGTCGAGCAAGCGCTCCTCGGCGATCGATTCGATGACGTCGAGCAGACGCTGCGCGGCGATCGGCTTGGTCAGGTAGGCACGCGCGCCCGCCTTGAAGGCGATGCGCACGGCATCGTGGCTGGAATCGGCGCTGAGCATGACGATGGGAGGCATGGCCTGGGTGCGCCGGGCCACCTCGATCCGGCCCAGCACGTCCCAGCCTGAACTGCCGGGCATGTGCAGGTCCATGAAGATCAGGTCGAAGGTCTCGTCCGAGAGGCGCTCCAGGGCTTCGTCGCCGCTGGCGCAGAAGGTCGACGCATGGCCTGCCCGGTCGAGGATGCGCCCGACGATCTCGCGGTTGGCGGCGTTGTCGTCCACTACCAGGCAACGCTGGGAGGCCACGCGGCCGCGGTGCTCGTCCAGCATGTCCACCAGCGGCGTCTCGGCGGCGCTGCGTGCCCCGGCATCCGCGCGGTGCAGCGGGAAGCGCCAGCCGAAGATGGTGCCGCCCAGCGGGTTGTCGATCACTTCCAGCGAGCCGCCCATCTGCTCCGACACGTTGCGCACGATGTACAGGCCCAGGCCCACACCCTCCTGGCGGCGGCTTTCACCGCCACTGAGCTGGTGGAAGGGATCGAAGACGCGCTGCTTGTCCGCATCGGCGATGCCGATACCGGTGTCGGTGACGGTGCAGGCCACGGTGGGGTCCTGCCCTGCCACGCCGTCGCGCAGTTCGATGCGTACGTCCACGCACCCGCCCGGCGGCGTGAACTTCACGGCGTTGGACGCCAGGTTGGACAGCACCTGCTCGATGCGCCCGGGGTCGCCGATGAACACGCCCTCCACCGAGGCGTCGCGCGCCACACTGAAGGCAACGCGCTTTTCCGCCGCGTAGGGCCGGCACACCGCACCCACCGTGGCGAGCACCTCGTCGAAGCCGAACGCCTGGTGACGCAGGTTGAAGCTGCCGCCGGCAAAGGAGGCGACATCCAGTACCGCGTTGACCCGATGCAGCAGGGCATTGGCGTTGGTCGCCAGCAACGCGACCAGTCGACGCTGGTCGTCGCTCATGACGGCGGTGTCGATCAGCGACGCGGAGTGGATCACGGTGCTGAGCGGCGTACGCATCTCGTGGCTCATCATCGAGATGAAGCGGTGCTGCGCCTCGCGCGAGGCGATCGCCTCGGCCGATACTTCCCGCAGCGCGTACATGATCCGGTAGAGCATCATCGGCAGCACGATCACCAGCGCCACGGCATACAGGGCATAGGCCGGACGCGCCAGCCAGTAACCCTCCGGGGCGACGACCGCGAGGATAGCCACCGACGCGACGACACTGGCCAGGAACGCCCAGCGGCTGTAGCGCACACCGACCGCGACGGACAGGAACGGCAGCACGACGGTCACCGTGATCGCCAGCATGAAGGCGGCTTTCAGCAGCACGGCGACGATGGCGAAGTTGGCGGCGTTGCCCACGGCATCCACCACGGGCGTCTCGCACGGGGCGCCTGCACGGACGAACAGCATCCAGAACGTGCTGAGCACGAACAGCACCACGGCCACAGGCACCACGTTGTGCGATTCGCTGGCCATGGGCAGGGGCCCATGTAGCCAGGCCGCGCTCCAGACCACGATGAAGCCGAGGATGACCGAGCGCATCAACGAGACGTGGTACTCGCTGAAACTGGCCACGATGCGGTCGATGCGTGGATTGCGCAGGCGCTTGGCGACTTCGCTGAGCATCACGGGCTCGACGCGCTTACCGCTACCGCCGTCGATCTTCATGCCAGCTGAACCTGCGACTTCCCCATTGGCGGCCTAGTCTAGGGTCTTGGACGCGGCTGGCAAGTGCGGGTTGCGATTTCACATTCGTGAACACGAATGGGTCGGCACTTACGTATTCCGTTTCACCGCTGTCTTCCTGGCGGCCCGTTTCTTCGGCGCCTGGGTCGACCACTCCGCCCACACCGGGGCATGGTCGCTGGCCTTGGGCAGGTCCCTCACCCATCGGTCCACGCCCGATGCCTTGAGGCGCGCGGCCAGATCCGGGGACAGGAGAAGATGGTCGATGCGCAGGCCGCGATCGCGCGGCCAGTGCTGGCGGAAGTAATCCCAGAAGGTATAGATCGTCTCGTCCGGATGCGTGTGGCGTAGCGCGTCCGTCCAGCCCTGCTCGAGCAGGCGCTGGAACGCCTCGCGGCTTTCGGGCTGCATCAGGGCGTCGCGTCGCCAGTGCGTGGGATCGTAGATGTCGGCATCCGTGGGCACGACGTTATAGTCACCCGCGAGGACGACCGGATGGCCCGTGGCAAGCAGGCCGTCTGCATGACGGATGAATCGCTCGAACCAGGCCAGCTTGTAGTCGAACTTGGGACCCGGCCGCGGATTGCCATTGGGCAGATAAAGACAGCCCACCAGCACGCCGTGCACGGCAGCCTCGAGGTAGCGGCTTTGCACGTCGCGCGTGTCGCCCGGCAGGCCCCGTCGGCTTTCCACCGGGTCAGCACCACGGGCGAGGATGGCCACGCCGTTCCAGGCGGTCTGGCCCGCCCACAGGGCACCATAGCCCGCTTCGTTGATCGCATCCACGGGAAAGGCCTTGTCCGTGGCCTTCAGTTCCTGCAGGCACACGATGTCCGGGCTTTCCTTGCCAAGCCACTCAAGCAGGTGCGGCAGGCGCGAGCGGATACCGTTGACGTTGAAGGTCGCGATCTTCATGCGTGAGAAATGTGGGGAACCGAGGGTGGAAGCCGGGTGACGAAAAACTTTTTTCGTCCGTCTTCACATCACGGTTTTGCGCCGCCATCGCAAGTTATATCGATGGCATAAAACTACCCAAATACCCATAGTTACATCGTTTTCTGCTGCGACGCGTCAAACGGTTTGGCCGGCTGGACGGCCATCACGGCATGTTGCGCGGCATCTGGACAAGACCCCATGGGCTCATGTACATCTGCGTCCAGAGCCCATTTGGATCGTGATAAATGGGCATGTCGCGACGGAGTGCGGGGAGGGGCCTACAGCTCCGGATGCAGCGACCGGTCGGGGGACCTGCCATCGTTGCGAGCCCCCGTGTCGCCGTCGGAAATCACAGGCATCATTTCGGGGAAAGCATGAAGAACCACTTTTTCTTACGCAGGAGCGCGCTCGCTCTGGCGGTGTGCACCTGCCTGGGCGGCGTCTCCGGCGTCTACGCGCAGTCCACCACCGGCAGCATCAACGGCAGCGTTCCCGTGGGCGCCAACGAGACCGTGGTGGTCGAGAGTGGCACCGGCTTCCGCCGCGAAGTGCCCGTGGATGCGCGCGGCCGCTATGCCGTGAACCAGATTCCGCTCGGCACCTACACCGTCACGCTGATGCGCGACGGTGCGGCCGTGGATTCGCGCAAGGACGTGACCCTGCGCGTGGGTGCGAGCAGCGACGTGTCGTTCAACGCGCCCGCCGCCGTGGCCACGGCATCGGATGCCACCAGCCTCGGCGGCGTCACCGTGACCGGCACGGCCCTGCCCAGCATCGATGTCACCACCGTCGACTCCCGCACCGTGGTGACCGCCGAGCAGCTGGCCAAGCTGCCGCTGGGTCGCAGTGCCGAGGCCATCGCGCGCCTCGCCCCCGGCGTGGTCAACAACGGCGCCAACTTCCAGAGCGACACCGGCCGCCAGGTGGCGAGCTTTGGCGGCGCGGCATCCAACGAAAACGCGTATTACGTCAACGGCTTCAACACCACCGATCCACTGAACGCGCTGGGCGGCCTGCAGCTGCCTTATGGCGCGATCGACCAGCAGGAGGTGTACACCGGCGGCTACAGCGCGCAGTACGGGCGCTCCGACGGCGGCGTGATCAGCCAGGTGGGCAAGCGCGGCACCAACGATTGGCACTACGGCGCCCAGGTGCTGTGGGAGCCGAACTGGGCCCGCGCCTCCGGCCCGGACCTGCACTACGCGCGCACGCCCGCCTCGGCCCCGGCGGGCGATCTTTACCAGCCCAAGAGCCAGAACGACAAGTGGATCACCACGGTCAGCGCTTATGCGGGCGGCCCCCTGATCAAGGACAAGCTGTTCTTCTTCGTGGCCGGTGAGTTCGAGAAGCAGGGCTATCGCAACGTCAACTCCGTCGGCAGCAGCACGCCGGCCTCGACCAACAACTACAGCAACCCGCGCTGGTACACCAAGCTGGACTGGAACATCAACGAGAGCAACATCCTCGAGTTGACCAGCGCCGGCGACAAGCGTGAGGGCTCGGGCACGCGCTACGCGTACAACTACGCCGACCGCTCGCGCACCGGTGCCATCGGCCCGGTGAACGACACCAAGACCGGCGGCGATTTCTGGGTCGCCAAGTACACCGGCTACCTGACGGACAACCTGACCGTCAGCGCCACGTACGGCAAGATGACCTCGGAGAATTACGAGCAGCCGGGCGACTACGATCCGAACCTGGCGCGCGTGGACAACGCCGCCGCACAGAACCCGGCACTCAACGGCGGCAACCTGATCCAGAACAACCAGGTGGGCGACATCAGCTCGCCCGATCGCGGCAACAAGACGAACAACCTGCGCTTCGACGTCACGTACGTGGCGGGCGACCACACGCTCTCGGTGGGTATCGACAACGTCAAGTCCCAGGTGCTGGATTTCGGTACCGTCAGCCCGGGTCCCGGCTATTCATGGACCTACGACCAGACCACCGACCCCCTGTCGCCCATCGACAACCATCCGGGACGCAACTTCGTGCCCGCGCCCGGCCTGTTCCCCAACGGGCAGGGGGGTTACTACGTGCACCGCGACATCAACATCAACCTGTCCAACGTACGTTCGGACCAGAAGGCCCAGTACGTCGAGGACAAGTGGCAGGTCTCCGATCGCTGGCTGCTGACGCTGGGCGTGCGCAACGACCAGTTCACCGACTACAACCCGTCCGGACAGGCGTTCATCACGCAGACCCGTCCGCAGTGGGCGCCGCGCCTGGGCACGACGTGGGACGTCAACGGCGACGGCAGCTTCAAGGTCTACGCCAATGCCGGCCGCTACTACCTCGGCCTGCCGCTCAATCCCGCCACCGGCGCCGCCGCCGGCTACACGGCCACCCAGCAGTACTACACCTACGCCGGGATCAACCCGGTGGACGGTACGCCCACCGGCCTCACCCCCTTCAGCGGCGTGGTCTCGGGCAACAACTCCTACGGCATCCCGCCGGACCCACGCACCGTGGCCGGCAAGGGCCTGAAGGCGGAGAACCAGGACGAGTACATCCTCGGCTTCGACAAAACGCTGGGTGAGCACTGGACCTACGGCTCCAAGCTGATGTGGCGCAAGCTCAACACGGTGATCGACGACTTCTGCGACATCGACCTGGTGACGGCCAAGGCCAATGCGCTGGGTTACACCGTCGGCTCGACCAACAGCTGCTATCTGGTCAACGGCGGCCACGGCAACACCTTCACCCTGCTGGACCAGGGCGGCAACACGTTCGAAGTGCCGCTCAGCCGCAAGGAAATGGGCATGCCGGCCACCAAGCGCCGCTACTACAGCGTCGAGTTGTACGCCGAGCACCAGTTCGACGGTGTCTGGTACGGCAAGTTCGACTACGTGTTCTCGCGGTCCTACGGCAACACCGAAGGCCAGGCACGTACCGACTCGCGCCAGTCCGGTGCCGCCGGCAGCATGGACTGGGACAACCGTTACGTCATGGAATACGCCAACGGCGACCTGGGCAACGACCATCCGCACGTCTTCAAGGCGTACGGTTACTGGCAGTTCGCACCCGAGTGGCAGTTGTCGGGCAACCTCCAGGCCGCCAGTGGCGCGCCGGAAGTGTGCCTGGGTTACTTCGGCGGTGACGATCCGGATCCGGCGCACTACAACAGCGCCTACCACTACTGCGATGGCCAGCCGTCGCCCCCGGGCAAGCAGGGTCGCCTGCCGTGGACGTTCCAGGTGGATCTTGGCGTGACCTACCGCCCGGAGTGGGCCGACAAGCGCCTGGCGTTCTCGGCCAACGTGTTCAACGTGCTCAACCAGCAGCGCCCGATCTACCGCTTCCCGACCAAGTACTCCGCGCCGGGCACGCTCAACACGATCTACCGCGTGCCCATCTACACGCAGGACCCGCGCTACGGCCGCCTCGCGGTGACCTACGACTTCTAGACCCTGATCCCTGTGTGACACTTGCGCCCCTTCCCCGGAGACCGGCTACTCCCCAGTCGGGCTCCGGGGAACCGGGCGCTCTTTTTTTGCGCACGCCGCCGGACGTACCGCGGCTTCGGTCAGCGCACTTCGCCCGAGGCGGCCACCACCATCTCGATATAGCCGAGGATCTCCGGGATCGAGAGATCGAACACCCCGGCGTCGCCGTTGTCGTAGGCCTGGCGCCAGACGGCATAGCCGTCGCGCCAGCTGTCGTCCTCGTCGGCGGGGCCGTCCGGCTCGAGCAGGCTGGCCACCAGCGTGGCGCGGGACACGGCAGCGTGGTTCATCGCCGGCTGCACGCCGCCGTCGACACGGTGGTTGCGCAGCTTCACGTCCAGGATGGAGATGTGGAACACCTCGCCGTCTTCCGGCTCCTGGTCGATCCGGCGGATGGCCACGCGGGAGGTTTCCTCGCCCGGTCGGGCACGGTAGGTCCAGGCCTGGCCGGCGGCATAGGCGGGTTTGGTCACGGTGGTTCCTGGGGTCGCCTGATGTTCCGGCATCTTAGCGGATGCCGTATCCTTGCAGGTTCGGGTGCGCACCCACAGGTGGGGTAAGGCGCCTCGCGCCAGGCAACGCGGCCCCGGTGGCCGCTTCCCCAGCCAGGACACCCTTCTTCCGTCTTTACCGAGGTTCAGCACACCATGGTGGCACTGGCGACCGAGCACGTCATCGACGTGCATCACTGGAACGACACCCTTTTCAGTTTCCGCACCACGCGCGATCCGGGCTTCCGTTTCGAGAGCGGGCATTTCGTGATGATCGGCCTGGAAGTGGACGGGCGCCCGCTCATGCGCGCCTATTCCATCGCCAGCGCGCATTACGAGGAGCACCTGGAGTTCTTCAGCATCAAGGTGCAGGACGGCCCGCTCACCTCCCGGCTGCAGCACCTCAAACCCGGCGATCCGGTAATCGTCAGCCGCAAGCCCACCGGCACGCTGGTGCTCAACGACCTCAAGCCGGGCAAGCGCCTCTACCTGCTGGGCACCGGCACGGGGCTGGCCCCGTTCATGTCGATCATCCGCGACCCGGAAACCTACGACCGCTTCGACACCATCGTCCTGGCCCACGGCGTGCGTCACGTGAACGACCTGGCCTACTCCGACTACATCGAGAACGAGCTGCCGAAGCACGAATACCTGGGCGACCTGGTGCGCGAGAAGCTGATCTATTACCCCACGGTCACCCGTGAGGACTTCCGCAACCGCGGACGCATCACCGATGCCATCGCCGACGGCGAGCTGGCCCGGGCCACCGGCCTGCCCCAGCTCAACCCCGCCGAGGATCGCGTCATGCTCTGCGGCAGTCCGTCCATGCTGGACGATATCTGCGTGCTGCTGGACGGCGAAGGCTTCCAGGCCTCGCCGCGCACCCGCGAGCCGGGCGACTACGTCATCGAGCGCGCGTTCGTCGAGAAGTAGGCCTCAGCGGCGTACGCGCCCCTGCCCCTCGTTGTCCCAGTAGCCGAAGATCCGCCGCGCGATCAGCTTATACAGCCGCTTGCCAGTGGCCCGCCACAACCGGGAGTGCGGTGCCGGGCGGGACAGGATCGCCTGCTGGCGAACGGAGAGGCGATCGGGCGCGTAGGTGCGCTTGTGCTTGAGCAGGTGGCGCAGGTCTTCCCGCGCCAACAGGCGGAACAGGCGACCGCGACGGCCGCGGGTCCAGGCGATCTGGAAATCCACCAGGCCCGGCGTGCCGTCCTCGCGCAGTAGCCAGTTCGGCTCCTTGGCCAGGTCGTTATGGACGATGCCGCGACGGTGCAGCACGCTGAGCAGGCGCAGGGCCTGGCGGTAATACGCCGGGTCCCGCGGTTGCCCCAACTGCATCGGCTGGCCGGCCATGTAGCTGCGCTCCAGCACCCGGCCGTTCCAGGCCAGCAGGCGCGGCACGCCGTCGATGCCTTCCAGCCGTGCCAGCGCGCGCGCCTCGCGCGCGGCCGCCCGGCGTGCAAAGCTCCGTGCCCACCAGCGTGCGGAGGCGATGTCGCGGCGGATCACCACCACGCCATCGCGCTCCACGCGCTCGATGCGGCCGAGCTCGTCGGCCTTGAGCAGGGTCACGTTTTCCGTTGTCGCGTCGGGCACGCAGGTCCTTCGATTCGTTGACGCGCTCTGCGCCGGGCGCCAGCTACGCTAGGATGATGATTCTCGCAGGGAGAGGGCACCCCATGTTGTCGCGACACATCCTGTCGCTGGTTCTCGCCGTCGGCATGCTGGGCGCATGCCACGACGACGCGAATCCGTCGACCGGCGGGGAGACGCCTCGTTCCGCAAAGGCCACCGCCGCCAAGGATACCGAATCCGGCGAGGAAGGCCTCTATACGGTGGAAGTGAAGCTGCCCGCGCTGCCGCCCGCGGCCGCACCGTTGCGCGCCATTCTGGAGCGCTACGTGGACCGGCAGCGGCGTGCCTTCCTGGAAAGCCTGGATGCGCCGGGCGCGCGTGAGCAGGCCCGCGAATTGCCGTGGGACCTCAACCTGGACATCGCCGTGGCATCGCACACGGATCGCTTCATCAACGTGCAGGTGGACGGCTCCGCCTTCACCGGCGGCGCGCACCCCGCGCCGATCGTCGACAGCTTCACCTACGACCTGCGCAAGCAGCGCGTCGTCGGCATCGTCGAACTGTTCGCCGATGCGCACGCGGCCGAAGGCGCCTTCGCCACCGAGGCACGTCGCCAGCTGCTGACCGCGCTGGACGACCAGGACGATCCGCTGTCCTCGGACAGCCGGCAGATCGACGAAGGCACCACGCCGGGCAAGGACCACTACCGCGTGTTCGGGCTGCTCACCGGCCCGGACGACAAGGTCCATGGCCTGACCTTCATCTTCCCGCCCTACCAGGTAGCGCCCTACGCCGCAGGCCCGCAGGCCGTGGACGTGCCAAGCGAGGCGTTCCGCGCCTTTCTCAAACCCGAGTACCGCGAGGCCTTCCACTGATGGACCTGTTCCTCTACCTGCTGGCCGCGGCCCTGATCGTCGGCGGCATCGCCGGGGCCATCCTGCCGATGCTGCCCGGCATCCCGATGATCTTCGGCGGCATCTGGCTCGCGGCCGCCGTGGACGAATACCGGCACCTGGGCTGGGGCTGGCTGCTGGCCATCGGCATTGTCGGTGCGGTCGGCATCGCGCTGGACTTCATCTCGGCCTCGCTGGGGGCAAAGAAGATCGGCGCCAGCCCGCGCGCCCTGTGGGGCGCGGGGATCGGCACCACCATCGGCATGTTCTTCGGCCTGCCCGGCCTGCTGCTGGGGCCGTTCCTGGGTGCGGTGGCGGGCGAGCTGTGGTCGGGCAAGAGCGTGCTGCGCTCCGCGCACGTCGGCGTCAGCACGTGGTTCGGCATGCTGCTGGGCATCGTCGCCAAGGCGGTGCTGTCCTTCCTCATGCTCGGCATGGCCGCGCTGGCACTGCTCTTCAGCTAGCCACGCCGATCGGCACATTGGCCTGCGACACCCGCAGCGGCTAGTCTCGGGCGACTCACAGGGGAATCCACGCATGTTCAGACCACTCGCCCTCGCGGCGGCCATCACGTTCGCCGTCGGCACGCTGCACGCGGAAACGGCACCGCCGGCCTGGATCGCGCACAGCAATGCCGACGCCCAGCCGCTGCTGGACGTCACCGCGCGCTTCAGCCCGGAATCCGCCACCGACATCGGCATCAAGGGTTACGACGAGAAGATCGTCGACCTGGGCCCGGACGTGGACAAGCGCCAGCGTGCCGCCCTGGTGGAGGTAGCCCGCAAGGTGGCTGACCGGCTGGCCGAGGAAAAGGACCCGAACGTCCGGCAGGACCTGCAGATCCTGGCCAAGCAGGTCGCGGGCAGCATCAAGGGCATCGACCTCGACGACCAGTACCTCATTCCCTGGTACGACGCCGGGCAGATCGTCTTCAGCGGCGAGTTCTCGCTGCTGAACGAGGAAAGCACGCCCGCGCAGAACAAGGCCGCGCTGGGCCGCCTGAAGTGCTATGTCGGCATGACCCCCGGCTGCACGCCGCTGGTCGACCAGGCCCGCGCGCGCACCACCGAGCGGCTGGGCAACAAGGCCCTGCTGGGGCCCGTCAAGGCCGACGTCGAACAGAAGCTGGGCAACACGCAGCGCTATGTCGACGGCATCCGCAAACTGTTCGCCGAGAAGAAGATCCCCGGCAGCGACGAGGCCATGAACCGGCTCGACACCCAGCTGAAGGCATACAACGCCTGGGTGAAGGCCACGGTGCTGCCGCGCTCACGCACGGACTTCCGCCTGCCCGAGCCGCTGTATGCCTATAACCTGGAACAGGTGGGCCTGGATATCTCCCCGCGCGACCTGATCGGCCGCGCGCAGCTGGAGTTCATGGAAACCACCTATGCGCTGCAGATGCTGGCCCCCGTGGTCGCGAAGGCCGAAGGCCTGCCGAACGGCGATTACCGCGCCGTGCTCAAGGCGCTGAAGAAGAAGCAGCTGCCCAAGGACAAGGTGGAATCGACCTACCACACGGTGCTGGGCAAGATCGAGGACACCATCCGCACGCAGCGCATCGTGGAACTGCCTAAGCGGCAGATGGCCATGCGCCTGGCGTCGGAGGCGGAGAGCGCGCGCACGCCCGCACCGCACATGGACCCGCCGCCTTTCATCGACAACACCGGACAGCGCGGCACGTTCGTGCTGACCTCCGGCAACCCGCCGGCCAACGGCGATGCCAGCCAGGCGTACGACGACTTCACCTTCGAGGCCGCCGCCTGGACGCTCACGGCGCACGAAGGACGCCCGGGCCACGAGTTGCAGTTTGCCGCGATGGTGGAACAGGGCGTGTCGCTGACCCGCAGCCTGTTCGCCTTCAACAGCGTGAACGTGGAAGGCTGGGCGCTGTATTCGGAAGCGGAGATGATGCCGTACGAGCCGCCGGCGGGGCAGTTCATCGCCTTGCAGTTCCGCCTGCTGCGCGCGGCGCGCGCCTTCCTCGACCCCATGCTCAACCTCGGGCTGGTGTCGCGCGAACGCGCCCACGACATCCTCGTGAACGACGTCGGCTTGTCCGAGCCGATGGCGCGGCAGGAACTGGATCGCTACACGCTGAATTCGCCCGGCCAGGCCACCGCGTATTTCTACGGCTATACGCGCATCCTGCAATTGCGTGCGGAAACGCAGACCCGGCTGGGCGATGCCTTCGATCGCAAGGCGTTCAACGATTTCCTGATCGCCCAGGGCCTGTTGCCACCCGACCTGCTGGCCGAGGCCGTACGCACCCGGTTCATGCCCGGAACGGCAACGAAAGCCAACGCCTCGCCCTGACACGGGCCATCGCCCGGCCTGCTACGGCCCGCCGCGCACCTCAGTGCGTGGCGGGCCCCTGTGGGATGAGGTAAAACAGGACGGCGAAGAAGTGGCACACGCTGCCGGCCAGCACGAAGACGTGCCAGATCGCGTGGTGGTAAGGCAGCTTGCGCGCGATATAGAACGGCACGCCGCCGGTGTAGGCCAGGCCGCCGGCCAGGAGCAGCAACAGCCCACCCGTGGGCACGCTCTCGCGGAGTGGCTGGACAGCGACGGCCGCCACCCAGCCCATCCCCACGTACATGATCACGGCCGCCTTGCGGTAGCGCTTGAGCATGCCCAGTTCGGCCAAGCTGCCGAGGATCGCCAGCGTCCAGATGGTGGAGAACAGGCCCCAGCGCCAGGCGCCATGCAGCGCCAGCAGCGTAAAGGGCGTATAGGTGCCGGCGATCAGCAGGAAGATGGCGATGTGATCGCACGTACGCAGGACCCGCTTCGCGGCCGCGCCTGGGATGGAGTGATACAGGGTGGACGCCGCATACAGCAGGATCAGCGTGGCGCCGAACACCGAACTGGCCACCACGGTACGCGTGTCGCCGTACATGACCGAAAACGCCACGAGCACGGCGAGACCGGCAATGCTCAGCACCAGACCGATGCCGTGAATCACGCTGCTGGCGACTTCTTCTCCGAGGGGATAGCGCGGCTGGGCGCTGTCGAAAGACATGGGTTTTTCCGGAATAAGTCGAACGCCGAGGGTAACCGATCCGGCAAGCCGTTGAGAAACGTTCGCATTGCCGCAGGTTTTTGCCCGATTGACCGGAGCGCCCCTGCCGTTGTTTTATGGGGCATGACTCTCGAACTGCTCGTGCATATCGCCCGTCTGCCGCCCCAGGGCGCCGGCTTGCGCGCCGCCCTCGCCCTGGCCTCGCGCCTCGGCGCCCGGCTGGACGCACTGCATGTGGTGGACCTTCCCGCCGCCGCGTTCACCGTGCCCGAAGCCGTGCCGATGCAACTGGACGCGGTGCGCCAGCGCGCCACGGATGCACGCGCGGTCGCCGGCGAGTGGGCCGGGCTGATGCAAACCGGGGGCCTGCAAGGCAACTGGCGCGTCGGCAACGGCGACACCGTTACCGTACTGACCCATGCCGCCGCCGGTTACGACCTGCTGGTGATGGAGCGCTCGTCCACCCTGCGCGGCGACGCCCCCGTGGGGTTCGGAGTGGTCTCGCGCACGGTGTTTGGCTCCAGCCGGGGCGTGCTGGTGGTGCCCGAAGCGGCCCCCGTGCAAACCCTCGGCGAGCACGTACTGGTGGCCTGGAGCGGCAGCCGCGAATCCGCACTGGCCGTCCGCTCGTCGCTGCCACTGCTGCGCAAGGCCACGCGTGTCACCGTCATCGACGGCAGCCGCGATGAGGACCCGGGCACCTGCGCCCTGCCGCATACCGACATCCGCACCTGGCTGGACACGCATGGCGTGCAGGCCGAGGTGCGCCCGCTCGGCGACGGAGCGGCTTCCGCGCCGGGCCCCGCCCTGCTCGATACCGCCCATGCGGAAAACGCCGACCTTATCGTGATGGGCGCCTGGGGTCGTTCGCGCCTCTCGGAGATGGTGCTGGGCGGCACCACCCGCTATCTGTTCATGCAATCGGACGTACCGATGCTGGTCGCCCACTGAGGGCGACGCGCTAACGCGTCAGCACTGACCGATTTGGCCGTCCAGACGGCCCTCTTGCAACTTTTCCCAAAGCCTGCCTAACCTGCAACCGGACCCGAACACGATCCCCGCCGGCCATGCCCGGCCGTGTTCCCGACCGCGCTTCACCTTCCCCCACGTTGCAGGAGGTGGCTCATGTCGTTCGCCCGTCCGTCCGTCCTCGCCGGAGTGCATCCGGATACCGTTCGCATCGTCGCAATGAGCGCGGCGATCGCCCTCAACGCCGCTGCACTCGTCGCCGTCATGCGTCCCATGGTGGCCAACCTGGCCTCGGCCCCCGTGGCCCAGGAGCCGATCCGCCTGATCGAGCACTTGGTCGAACCCAAACCCGTTCCCGCGCCACCGCCCGTCGCCCTCAAGCCGCTCCCGGTCAAGCCGCCCCGGACGGTCACCACCGTGACCCGGCCCATCACGTCGCCGCCCGTGCAGACGGCGGTGCCAACCGACGAAGGCAGCGCACCGATGGTGCCCGCGATGCCGACCGTGGCGCCGACCGCCACCGCCGACGTCCCCAGCGCACCGGTGGAGGCCACGCTGGCCTATGTCTCGGCGCCCGCGCCGGCCTACCCGCGCATGGCCATCGGCGGCCGCATGCAGGGCACGGTCACCCTGCGCGTGCTGGTGGACGAAGCCGGAAAACCGCTGGACGTGGTGATCGAAAGCAGCAGCGGCCACAGCGTGCTGGACAAGGCGGCACGCGACCAGGTGCTGGCAAAGTGGCGGTTCCAGCCCGCCCAGCGCGACGGCCACGCCGTGCAGGCGTGGGCGCGCATCCCCATCACGTTCGACCTGAAGAACCTCTAAGACAAGCGTGCCGCGCAGGCGCCCTCAACGGGGCGCCTGCATCACCACCACGTCGGGCTGGCGGCGGGTAGCCCGCGCAATCGCCCAGACGATCAGGGCCAGCACGGCCACGGGCAACAGCACCGGCAGCAGCGCCAGGGCGACCACGGGCGCCACCAGCAGCATGGCGATACCGCCGATCACCGCGCCAAGCAGGCTGGCAAACACGCTGAACACGCCGCCGATGATACCGAAAACCAGCTTCAGCACGGCGCCGACCAACGCAAAGACCAGCCAGAAGCCGGCGAACAGGATAACGAGCGAGGTGAGGACGATCATGGCAATGCACTCCGTGAAAGGCCGGCCGGTGGGCGGGTTCGCAGCCTAGGATGCTGTTGGGTGGGGGAAGGTTTAAAGGCGTTGGATGACTTCTTTGGGAGGGCTCGCGTTTGGCATCGCGTTGGGGCTTGGGCTTCGGAGCAAGAGCCGGCGGGTGCCACCCTCGGGGCCACGCCTGCGGCGACCC
>NZ_JARVRT010000041.1:0-56298 GCF_030209605.1 Luteibacter sp. ME-Dv--P-043b | reverse complement strand
CGAAGCCCTCGCCTGCGGCTACCGGCCCCGAGGGTGGCACCCGCCGGCTCTTTCGGCGACTGAGGTTGCGTGTGGGGAAAGCGCAGAGCCAGGTTTCGCTTCGTGGCTGGGAACGCTCGCTTGCCTGCTTTGCATCGCATCGGTCGCCTTGGATACGTCGAGGGTTCGCGTACGTGCGTGCGCTCCTACCCCCAGACGGCAGACCACGCGTCGGATAAGCCACAACCGGCTCTACCCTTGGGGTAGGAGCCCACGATGTGGGCGAAAAGCCAACAAAGCGATGACGCCGTACCCTACCTCTGCTCGTTCACCACCCCGGGCTACCCGCCGGCTCTTGCTCCACCGCGCATGTTGCTTTCGTTCGACACGGCAATGTGGATCGACCGCGGCAACGTGCATCGCCCACATCGTGGGCTCCTACCGTTCGTCGCGACGTGGCGACGTCGCGATGTGGCGACATCGCGATGTTGCGACGTGGTGAATGGCGGGCGAGGGTTAGCGGCGGGGGTGGTCGTGACGGAGGGTTTGGACGGCCAGGGCGGCGTTGACTTCGAGGATGCCGTTGGTCAGCTTGCTGCTGCGCAGGAGCAGGTCGCGGGCGGTGCGGGCGTCGAGGTTGGGTTCGATCGACAGTAGCAGGGCGAGGATGCCGCTGACGTGGGCGGCGGCCAGTGACGAGCCGGAGCTGAAGTCGTAGCTGCCGCCGGGTTGCGTGGTGAGGATGTCGTTGCCGGGGGCGCTGAGCACGCCGGGGGGCGCGGCGGTGGTGTTGCCGGCGCGGACCACGATCACGCCATCGGCGCTGTCGGGAAAGCCGCGTTCGCTGCCATTGGGCGGCAACGCGGCGACGACGATCCGGCCCTGGCCGAGCAGGTGTTCCAGCAGCTTGCCCAGCAGGGGATCGGCCGGGCCGCCCAGGCTGAGGTTGATGATACGGGCGTCCGTGTCGTTGACCGCGGCCAGCGCCTTGGCCAGGGTGAACGAGTTGCAGCGTGCGCCGTCGTGGCCGCCGGGGGGATACCAGCACGCCTTGTAGAGGCTGAGCGTGGCCTTGGGCGCGATGCCGACCATGCCCTGGTGGTTGTCGCCCACCGCCGCGATAACCCCGGCGATCTCGGTGCCATGCGCGTCGCGGTCGAAGGCGCCGGCATCGGTGCCGACATCGTCCTGCGTATCGTGGATGCGGGCCTGCAGGTCGGGGTGGGTCAGGTCCGCGCCGGTGTCGACCACGGCCACGCGCACGCCGTCGCCCTGGCTCACCGTGTGCGCCAGCGCGGCGTCCGTGGCGACGAAGCCGCGCTGCAGGTCTACGTAGGGATCGTTGTAGCGGTGCGCATCCGGCGGCGCCTGCTCGGTGTAGACCGCGTAATCCTGCAACGGCTGCGCCAGCTGCACGCGCTCGTCCTTCGCCAGTGCGGCGATCACCGCGTCACGATCCACGCCGGCGGCGGGTTTCACCACGATGCAGTACAGGCTCAGCGCCGTGATCGGCCAGCCGGCCACTTCCTGCAAGTCGTAGTGCTTCTTCAGTTCGGCCAGCACGCCGGCGGCACGCTGCCCTGCGCCGTAGTGGCCGCTGGCGGCGTAACCCAGCACGTTGGAGCCGGCGTGGGTGGACATCGGCGCCAGCGGGTTGGCCACGGCCAGCACGATGTCGCGCCGGCTGTCCATGGACGAGGCGCCCGTGGCAGGCGTCGACGATGATGGCGCCGGCGCTGGCGGCGCCGGTGCGGGTGTCGCCGTCGCGGCACCCACGGCCGGGCGATCGGGATGGGTGGGAGCGCAGGCGGCCAGGGCGACCAGGCAGGCGGCGAGCAGGATGTCGCGTGGTGTCATGGCGTGCGCATGACCGGTTCCGCAAAGCGGATGCCGCGTGACGCGCGCAGTTCGCGCAGGAGCTGGTCGGGCGAGGAGGCCGGGTCGGTGGACACCAGCGTATAGGCGCCGGCTTCGTTCGGGCCGCCCACCACCTGCAGGTGATGCGCCTGCAACAGGGCATTCCAGTCGGCCAGGGCCATCGTGGCATCGGGCACGACATGGATCGCCCCGGCGGCGACCGGTGCCGAAACCTGGCTCAGCGTACGGTAGGCGGGACGTTCGCCATGCAGGCGCAGGGCCAGCGCGCCCAGACCCAGGGCCTGGACCAGCACGGCGGCGACCAGCGCACGGGTCAGCCAGGATGACGTGCGCACGCGCACCGTTTCCTCGGCCGGGGCATCCAGCCGCGTCAGCAGGCGTTTCAGGCCCGCGTTGGCATCCAGATGGACATCCGAAGGCAGCGCCATGGCATGGCGCAGGCGCTCCTGCTGGTTAAATTCTTCACGGCAGTTGTCGCATTCGGCCAGGTGGGCATGCACCCACGTGTCCTGTTCGCGTGTCGCGGTACCCATCACCACCGAAGGCATGGCTTCCCACACGCGGCTGCACTCCCTGCCGTTTTCCGTCGAGACGGTCATGTTGCGCTCTCCCTGGCACGATGGGGCTCCCCGGCGAGGCCGGGAAGTACGTTGCGCAGCTTGACCCGCGCATGAAAGAGGCGGGCCTTCACCGTGCCCACGGGGCACTGCATGATGACCGCCACGTCGTCCAGGCTGTGGCCGACGCCGTAGACCAGCTCCACCACCACGCGCTGGTCGACCGAAAGCCGATCCATGCCCTTGCCCAGCCAGTCGCGCAGCTCGCGGTCGTCGTCGGGGTCGTGGGAGGGGATCATGCTCTCGGGGATGGTGTCCTCGTCCACCGGCTCGCTGCCGTGCTGGCGCAACGCCTTCAGGCCGCAACGGTAGGCGATGCCCATGATCCAGGTCGACACGCGCGAGTCGCCGTGGAAGCCGCCCGCCTTCTGCCAGGCGATCCAGAAGCAGTCGTTGATCACTTCCTCGATGATGTCTGGCCGCCGGGTCAGGCGCGACAGGAACCGGCACAGGCGGTCGTGGTAGCTGCGGTAGAGCACGGTCAGCGCGACGCGATCGCCCGCCGCCATGCGCTGCAGCAGCAGGCGGTCGGTGGCCTCGGTGTCGTTCTCGGGGTCTCTCATGGGCTCGCGGCGACCGTGTGGTGGAGCAGGTAAGTCCCCGATCGGGGCCAAAAGGTTGCCTGGACGTCAGAACGAGCGCGACAGGGTGGCCGTCCAGGGGGCGATGCGCGACGGGCCGCCCTGGCCGTGCTGGCCGTTGACGATGTGCGCCAGCTGGAACCGCCAGGGGCCAGTGTCCCATATCGCGCCGGCCTGGCCGTAGAGATAATGCCCGGGATCCGAGTCGTAGACGTGACGCGGCCGGATCAGGGTCTGGGCGATGCCGGCGCCCAGGGACAACGTGAGGTGGTCGGCGAGCGGCCAGAGGAAGCCGAGGTCGGCCGCGCCGCGCGGGCCGCGGTTGGCCCCGTGCACCAGCTGGGCGCCCGACACCCCGATCGTCAGCGTGTCGCGGTAGATGCCCACGACCGCCAGTTCCACCCGGTCGTAGACGTGCCACGATCCGTTGGGCGGGTAACGGTAATAGACCAGCGGCACCTGCACCTGCCAGTCGTCGGACAGGGTCCAGGAGCGCGCCACCTGCGCCAGCGACTCCGCCAGCCGACCGGGTGCGCGTAGCCGGGTGCTGGCAGCCAGCCCGAGCGACCACCCGGTGGGGGTGGTCCAGGTCACGGACCCCTGCAGGATGGGCGTGGCGGGCGTGAGTGCGACGGCGCGATCGACCAGCTGCGAACTGAGCGCCACGGTGCCGCTGGTGACGACCGATTGCGCCTGCGCCATCCCGGCCAGGCCGATGGACAGGGCCAGTCCGCTGCACTTGAGCCACCCCCGCCAGGCACGCGAACGCCTTGCCGGCGCGCGGGGCGACGGCAAGGCGTGGGGGTGATCGCATGACCCGGGGCGGATCAGCGCCGGCATCGGAACGAGGGTGTGTCGATAGGGCGGTGGCCTTAATGCAGGCTGCCGAGGTACGACAGCAGGTCGTCGAGGTCCTTGGCGTTGGTCAACCCATCGTATTTCATTTTCGTGCCCGGATTGGCCTGTTTGGCCGGCTGCGAGAGATAGGTATGCAGCTGTTCGGGCGTCCAGGTCCAGCCGCTGTTGCGCACGGCATCGGAGTAGTCGTAGTCGGCGATGCTGCCCGCCTTGCGTCCGACCACGCCGAACAGGCTGGGGCCTTTCTTGTTCCGGCCTTCCTTGGCGGCGTGGCATTCGGCGCACTCGGCCTTGAACACGTCCGCGCCGGCGGTGACGTCGCCCGCGATGACCAGCGGCGAGGCCAGCAGCCAGCCGACGAGGAGGCCGAGGGCGGCGAGCGGTCGGCCGAAGCGGCTCAGGAAAGGATCGGTCACGTGCGTGCTCCCTTGGGTCAGAATGCGAGGCTGGCGGTTACGGAAAACGCGTTGAGGTCGCCGGCGTTGGTTTTTCGCGAGCCCGGCGGGGCGGCGAAGATGTCGTTGGCGCGGCCGTTGAAACGGGTGAAACGGAACCAGTTGGCAGACAGCTTGATGTTGGCGATCGTGGTGTACGAATCGTCCTTGCCGAAGGGCGCCCAGAACACCGTGAACAGGTTGGTGGTGGCGTTCGGATCGCCGTAGGGCGTGTAACGCACCGCGTCGTGGGGGCCGCTGCTGAGCATGTGGGTCACCATCACGCCGTAGGTCTGGCGGAAGGTGTAGGACACGCTGGCCGTCTGGTCGTGGATCGCCGCGCGGTTCTGCGCCAGTTGGCCCTGCGGGCCGAGCAGCCGGGCGCCGTAATGACGTTGTTCCAGGATGTTGACGTAACTGACCTGGACGATGTGCTCGCGGTTGCCGAGGTACTGGTAGGTGAGGTCGTAGCCGAGGTCGGTGAGATCGTCGTGCGGGCCGGAACGCGGCAACTGGCGTTGCGTGGTGAGGGCAACCACGCCGGCCGAGAAGAACTGGTACTTCATGTCCTTCATGTACGCGAAGCGGGCATAGCCGGTGTTGCCGAGCTTGCCGGGATCGCCGGCGACGTTATAGCCGAAGTGGTCCTGCTGCGAGGTGGGCAGCGAGCGGTATGTGCCGGCCTCGCCATACCAGTTGTTGTCGTAGAGGCCGTAGACGGTGGCGCCGATCACGCGGTCGGTCAGCGTGTTGGGGCTGGACGGGTTCAGCAGCGAGCCGGTGACGCCGGCCGGGCCGATGAGCGCGGCATTGGGCAGGGCGGCGATCGGATCCTGGAAGCCCGGGCTGTTGTTGACGCTCACGCCGAGGATGAGGTCCTTGCCGCGCAGCTTCAGTTCCTTGGCGACGAAGCGCAGGTCCACGTTGCTCAGCTTGGTGTTGTAGGTGTTGTGGCCGGTATGGTCCGCTTCCACCTTGACGTAGCCGCCGACGTTGTCGGTCAGGCGACCGGCCAGGTAGAGATCGCCCTCGGTCAGCCGGGTGGTGCTGTCGCCGCGCGCCGGGGCGGTGTGCGTTTCGGTCAGCTGCGCGGCCAGCGGAATCTTGGTCCCCTTGCCGTCGGTATCGGTGTAGCCATTGAGCTTGAAGCGCATGCCGTAGGGCGTGAGCTGCGGGCCGTACGCGCCGGCGTGGCAGTCCGCGCAGGCTGATCCGGTCTGCCGCGCGTAGGCGGGAATGGCATGCGCGCTCGGTCCGAAGACGACCAGGAGCAGCATCAGCAGGCCCAGCCAGAGCGGCCGGTGGGTCGGGTGGCGCATGGCCTGGCGGTGCCTGGGAGGCAGCATGGAAACTCCTGGGGTGGCGTCGTCGTTCATGGGCGGGCGCTGCGCAACATGCGGCGAAGCACGCCGTCGCGCAGCACGAAGTGGTGCCACAGCGCGGCACCGATATGCAGGCAGATCACGCCCAGCAGCACCCAGGCGGCATTCATGTGCCAGGTCTGCAGGGTGTCGGCCAGGTCTTCGTCCTCGCCGATCAACGGCGGCAGGGTGAGACCGAAGAAGTGCACGGGGTTGCCCTGGGCGCTGCTGAGCGCCCAGCCCAGCAGTGGCATGCCCAGCAGCATCGCGTAGAGCACGACGTGCGTGGCGGCGGCCGCCATGCGCAACGGCCACGCCGTGGCGGCATCGTGCGGGCGACTGGGCAGGCCGAGGCGAACCAGGATGCGCGCAACGAACAGCAGCAGCACGATCAGGCCGGCGTGCCGGTGTCCTTCCATCAGCCAGCCACGCCAGGCGCGGCTGGAAAGCTCGTCGCGGGTGAGGATGAAAGCCGCGGCCGCGATCAGCGCGGCGACGGTCAGCCAGTGCAGCACCTGCACGCGGCGCGGATAAGGCAAGTCGGGCGAGAGGTCGGAAGGTGGCTTCATACGCCTTGAGTGCCGCGACTGCGGCGAAAGGTTGCGCCACAGGGGCACGACGACCGTCGCAACCTTTTCGCTGGGGGATGGCACTCAGCCTCGTGGGACGTACTCACTTACCGGCCTGGTCCTGAGCATGGAAATCGAACGCATACCGTTGCAGTCGCACGGCGATCACCGTGGCATGCTTGTCGCCCTGGAGCAGGAGCGGGATGTCCCGTTCGAGATCCGCCGCGTCTACTACCTGTTCGCCACCAAGGGCGGGGTGCACCGCGGGCGGCACGCGCATCGCCACCTGAACCAGCTGGCGATCGCGGTGTGCGGCTCGGTCAGTTTCCTGCTCGACGACGGCACCGGCCCGGCGCGGGTGACCCTGGACGATCCGGCGCACGGGTTGCTCCTGGGCAGCATGGTCTGGCGCGAGCTTTACGATTTCAGCGACGACTGCGTGCTGATGGTGCTGGCCGACCAGTACTACGACGTGGACGACTACATCGTCGATTACGACACGTTCCTGCGCGAAGTCAACGGCGTGGCGGCCTACGCCGAAGGCGGTGCCGCATGAGTCGCCCCCTGGTGCTGGTGGGTGCCGGCGAGTTCGCGATGATCGCCTGCGAATACTTCGAGCATGACAGCGACCGCGACGTGGTGGCCTTCAGCGTGGAACGCGACTACATCGCGCAGCCGATGCTGGCCGGCCGGCCCGTGGTGCCGTTCGAGACGCTGGCCCAGAGCCATCCGCCCGGCGACTTCGACGTCTTCGTGGCCATTCCGGCCAGCCAGCTCAACCGCCTGCGCATGCGCCTGTACATGGAGGCGAAGGCCCGGGGCTACCGGTTCGCCACCTATGTCAGCTCGCGTGCCTTCGTGTGGCGCACCGCCGAGATCGGTGAGAACAGCTTCATCTTCGAGGGCAATGTCATCCAGCCCTTCGTCGGCATCGGTGACAACTGCATCCTGTGGAGCGGCAACCACATCGGTCACCGCACGGTGGTGCGCGACCACGTCTTCATCGCCTCGCATGCGGTGATCTCGGGTTACTGCGATATCGGGCAGGGCAGCTTCATCGGCGTCAACAGCACGTTCAACGACCACGTCACCGTGGCCGCCGACAACCTCATCGGCGCCGGGGCGCTGGTGACCCGCGACACCGAGCCCGGCCGGATCTACGTCGGCTCGCCGGCCCGTGCCGTGCCCGGCAAGTCCAGTCTCGACGCGAAGCTCTGAGGCGCGCCATGTTCGTGTGGACGCGGAAGGGACTGGTGTTCGACACGGCGCGGCAGGGCGTGGGCGGCTGGATGCGGCACTCCGCACTCACCCCCACGCCGTATCGCCTGGACGACGAGCGCATCCGCGTCTACGCGGGGTTTCGCGACGAGGACGGTGTCAGCCGGATCGGCTACGTGGATGTGCGGGCGGACGATCCCTCGGTGATCCTGGGCGTCAGCGCCGCGCCCGTGCTGGATATCGGCCGCGACGGCTGCTTCGACGACAACGGCGTGATCCTGGGCGACGTGGTGGACGGGCCGGGTGGCCTGTACATGTTCTACGTCGGCTTCCAGCGGGTGGCCAAGGCGAAGTTCCTGGCCTTCACCGGGCTGGCGCGTTCGATCGACGGCGGCCAGCGCTTCTTCCGTACGCAGGAGACCCCGATCCTGGATCGGGCCCACGGACGCAGCACCATCGGCGCCGTGCATACCGCGCTGTACGACGAGGGACGCTGGCGCCTGTGGTACGCGGTGGGCGACGACTGGGAATCCATCGACGGCTGCGACTTCCCGCGTTACCACATCCGCTATACCGAGACGGACGACCTCACGCGGCTGCCGCGCGAGGACCATGTCTGCCTGCTGCCCCAGGGCACGGAATACCGGATCGGTCGTCCCCGCGTCTATCGGCTCTACGACCGCTACGTGATGTATTTCACGCGCGGCAACGTCACCGGCGAGTATTTCCCCGGTGTGGCCTATAGCGACGACGGCCTGGCCTGGACGCGACGCGACGAGACGCTGGGCCTGGCACTGGCCGAGACCGGCTGGGACTCGCGGGTGGTCTGCTATCCCGCCCTGATCCGCCAGCGCGACACGCTGTGGATGTTCTACAACGGCAACGACATGGGCGTGGACGGTTTCGGCGTGGCACACGCCCACGATGCATGGCACGAGGAGGCGAACGGTGCTTGCGGTTAGGCCCTATGTCGCCGCGGATGCCGCGAACTGGGACGCCCTGGTCGCGCGCTCGCGCAACGGCAACCTGCTGCACCGGCGCGGCTACATGGATTACCACGCGGACCGCTTCATCGACGCGTCGCTGGTGGTGGAAAAGGCGGGCGAGATGGTCGGGGTGTTTCCGGCCAGTGCGCACGACGACGGCATCGTCAGCCATGGCGGCCTGACCTATGCGGGCCTGATTTCCACGGCCGCGCTGCGCGCCGAAGCCATGCTCGATGCGTTCGCCGCGATCGGCGCGCACCACCGTGGGCGCGGTGTATCGCGGATTCTCTACAAGGCGGTGCCACGCGTCTTCCAGTCGGGGCATGCGGACGAAGACCTCTACGCGCTGCACCGGCTCGGTGCGCGACTGGTACGGCGCGACCTGTCGTCGGCGATCGCGCTGCGCGAACCGTTCGCGTTTTCGCAAGGTCGCCGGCATGACATCGGCAAGGCGCGCAAGGCCGGCATCGACGTGACCCCGGGCGACGACCTGGAGGGTTTCCACGCCCTGCTGACGGACGCGCTGCGCAGGCACGATGCCTCGCCGACACACCGCCTGGACGAGTTGCAGCGGCTGCGCTCACGGTTTCCCGAGGCCATCGCGCTGCACGAGGCACGCCGTGACGGCGAGCTGCTGGCGGGCGTGCTGGTCTACGACTTCGGCCGCGTGGTGCACACCCAATACATGGCAGCCTCGGAACAGGGCCGGGCGCTGGGCGCCCTCAGCCTGACACTGGAGCACCTGATCCGCGACACCTATGCGGACCGCCAGCACTTCAGTTTTGGCATATCGACGGAGCAGGGCGGCCAGGTACTCAATGCCGGGCTGGTTGCGCAGAAGGAATCCTTCGGTGCGCGCGCCGTCGTACACGATTTCTACGAGTGGACACCGTGAGCGACGTTCCCTTCCTGCCGCTGGGGCAGATCAATGCCAGGTTCGCCGATGAACTGAAGGCCGCCGCGGCGCGCGTCATCGATTCGGGCTGGTATGTCCTCGGCGACGAGCTGGCCGCCTTCGAGCGCGAGTTCGCCGACTACTGCGGCGTGGCCTGCGCGGTCGGCGTCGGCAACGGCCTGGATGCGCTGTCGCTGATCCTGCGCGCGTACAAGCAGCTGGGCATGTTGCACGACGGCGACGAGGTGATCGTGCCGGCCAACACCTTCATCGCCAGTTTCCTCGCCATCAGCCAGAACGGCCTCGTCCCCGTACCGGTGGAGCCGGACCCGCAGACCTTCAATCTCGATCCGCAGCGCGCGGGCGCCGCCATCGGGCGGCGTACCCGCGCGATCATGGCGGTGCACCTCTATGGCCAACTGGCCGACATGGACGCCCTGGGCGAGCTGGCGCGCCGGCACGGGTTGTTGCTGATCGAGGACGCCGCCCAGGCGCACGGCGCGCTGGACGCGCAGGGCCGTCGCGCCGGTGCCTTCGGCGACGCGGCGGCCTTCAGTTTCTTCCCCACCAAGAACCTCGGTGCGCTGGGCGATGCGGGTGCGGTGGTCACCGACGACGCGCAGCTGGCCGCGTGCGTGGCCGCCCAGCGCAACTACGGGTCGGTCGAGAAATACGTGCATCCCCAGCAGGGCCTGAACTCGCGCCTGGACGAGATGCAGGCGGCGCTGCTCCGCGTGAAGCTGCGTTACCTCGACAGCGATACCGCCGTGCGCCGCCGCGTGGCGGCACGCTACCGCGCGGGGCTGCGCCATCCGCAGATCCTGGTGCCGTCGACGCCCGAGGAGGGCCGCCACGTCTGGCATCTCTTCGTCGTGCGCTGCCGCCTGCGTGCCTCGTTGCAGCGTCACCTGCGGGCGAGGGGCATCCAGACCCAGGTGCATTACCCCACGGCGCCGCATCGGCAGCCGGCGTATGCCTCGCTACGCGCGTTGTCGCTGCCGGTGACTGAGCGCCTGCAGGACGAGGTGCTGAGCCTGCCGATGGGTCCCACCCTAGGCGACGCGGACATCGACCGCGTGATCGCCGCCTGCGCGTCGTTCGACGGGTCCGCATGAGCCTCGTCCGCACGGGTTTCTATTCGGCGCTGGGCACGGGGGCACGGCTGATCGCGGCGCTGGTCGTGATCAAGCTGGTCGCGGCGTACGCCGGCCCCGAGGGCGTCGGCAAGCTGGGCCAGTTCATGGGCCTGATGTCGGTGCTGGCCGTGCTGGCCGGGGGCGGCATCGGTTCGGCCATCGTCAAGTACGTGGCCGAGTTCCGCGACGATCCCGAGCGGGTGGCGCGTTTCCTCGCCGCGGCGCTGTGGTATTCGCTGTGCGCGACCCTGTTCATGGGCGTGGCTGCGCTGATCTTCGCCCGCGGGTTGGCGTCCTGGCTGCTGGACGATGCGGGTTACGCGGGCCTGATCCGCATCCTTGCGCTGGCGCAGGTGGGCATCGCGCTGCTCAATTACATCCTGGCGGTGGTCAACGGTTTCATGGATGTGCGCCGCCTGGCCCTGATCCAGGTCACCGGCTCGGTGCTGGGGATCGCGCTGGCGCTCTGGCTGGCGCGCGGATGGCACCTGTACGGTGCGCTGCTCGCGCTGGTGCTGGGCCAGGTGCTCTGGCTGGTGGTGGCGGTGCCCACATGGTGGACCAGTCCGTACTTTCACCGCGGCATGCTGCGCTGGCGCTTCGACGGCGAGATGGTGCTGCGGCTGGCGCGGTTCTCCGTGATGACGCTCAGCTCCGCGCTGCTGCCGCCGCTGGTCACCCTGGTGGTGCGCAACCGCCTGGCCGGCGAGTTCGGCTGGGAGCAGGTGGGCTACTGGCAGGCGGTGACCCGCGTGTCGGACGCCTACCTGCTGTTCCTCACCGCGGCGATCAATATCTATTACCTGCCCAAGCTGGCCTCGACCCGCGAGCGCGGCGCGCTGGTGCGCGAGCTGCGCCAGGGTTTCCGCGTCGTCGTGCCGGTGGTGGCGGTGCTCGCCCTGGCCGTGTACGTGCTGCGCGCGTGGATCACGCAGCTGCTGTTCACCGACGCCTTCGCTCCGGCCAATCCGCTGTATGGCCCGCAGCTGGTGGGCGACGTGGTCAAGATCGCCTCGTTCATCCTGTCGTACGTGATGCTGGCCAAGGCGATGACGCGGCTGTTCGTCGTCTCCGAATGCGTGTTCGCCGCCAGCTACCTGGCGCTGGTCTTCATCCTCACCGCGCGGTTCGGCGTCGTCGGCGCCATGTACGCGTTCGCGATCAACTACGGCGCCTACCTCGTGTTCAATATCGTGGTGGTGCGCCGCTACCTGGGGGGGCTATGACCATGGCGGCGCAACCGGTAAGGAACGTGGCGGCGATGCCGCTGGTCTCCGTGCTGATCCCGGCGTTCAACCACGAGCGCTTCGTCGAGCGCTTCCTCGACAGCGTGCTGGAGGACCCGTACCCGGCCAAGGAAATCGTCGTGATCGACGACGGCTCGACCGACGGCACCGCCGATCGCATCGCCGCCTGGGTGGCGCTGCACGAGGGCGAGTTGCCGATCGAATTCGTGCGGCGGGAGAACAAGGGCATCACCGCCACGCTCAACGAGTTGGTGGCGCGGGCGCGGGGCGAGATGCTGCGCCTGGGCTCCAGCGACGACTACCTGCTGCCGGGCGGCCTGGATGCCCAGGTACGCTACCTGCTAGCCCATCCGCGCAAGGGTGCGGTGATCGGCGATTCCATCGTGGTGGACGGGGAGGGACGCAAGCTGCACGACAGCGGCATGTGCGACCTGCACCAGGCGGACAAGCGCCTGTACCGCACCGATGACGGGATTCGCCGCGCGGTGATCACCCGCTGGGCCGTGGGCGGCCCGGTGACGCTGATCCGCAAGAGCGCGCTCGAGACGGTGTCGCGCTGGACCGAAGGCTTGCGGATAGACGACTGGGACCTGTTCCTGCGCCTGGCCGCGCACGACGCGCTGGGCTTCATCGACGTGGGCGTGTGCGCCTACCGCCTGCACGAGACCAACCTGAGCAAGACCACGCACGTGGCCACGCGGATCATCAACCTGTCCGAGGCACGGCAGGTGGCGATCCGCCGCGCCGAACTGTTCGACGAACCCTATCGCAGCCTGCTTCGCGCCGAATCGCAGTACCTTGGCGCGAAGATCGCCTTCCTGCACAAGCGCTACACGCGCGTGGCGCTGCACCTCGCGGTGTATGCCGGCCTGGTGGTCACGTCCCGCCTGCGTTTCGCCGTGCCGCATCGTCCGGAGCAGGCCACGTGATGCAGCTGCTTCGCTGGCCCTCGGCCTACCTCGGCCTGCCGATCCTGTTGGCCTGCAGCCTGACGCTGCTGACCTACGACCTGCCGGACGGTTACCTGGCCGGCATCCTGCTGCTGATGACGACGGCGGCGGCGATCCTCTTCGTGGATGCCTTCTCGACGACGCGCCTGCCGGCGATGGCGTCGTTCCGCCGGCATCGCTACGCGGGCACGCGCGACGCATTCGTGGCGCTGGCTTTCGCGGCGATGGTCGTGATCGCGTGCCTGGTCGACCTCACCGCGTTTTCCATCCCCCTGATCGACAACCCGGCCTCGTACGCCACGATGGAGAACGGCCGCGAGCACGTGCGGCACATCTCCGACATGTGCTGGACCCTGCCGTCGATCGGCCTGCTCTGCGTGCGGCGCCGCTGGCTGCGCAACGCGCTGATCCTCGTCGGGGTGGTTTTTCCCATCCTGGTAATCGACCGCAACCGGCTGTTCGCCGGGCTGATCGCGATGGGCCTGGTGATCGTGTTCCGGCGTGACGAGAGCCGGCCGTTACCCTGGAAGGTCATCGGCCTGCTGGCGCTGGCCGGCGGCGTGGCGTTCTCCGTGCTGGGCACCTTGCGCTCGGGCTCGATCGAGCATGTCACGCTGCCGTTCGGCTCGCTGTACCTGGCCATGCCGCAGGCGATCAAGTGGCTGCTGCTGTACACCAGCGCGGGGCCCTACAACTTCGGCGGCATCCTGGCCCGGCACTACGTCAACGCCGATTTCCTGGTCAACCAGCTGGTGCCGTTCAACGGCTCGGTGGCCACGGCGGGCACGGACATCCCGCTGGACGCCTCCAACATCAACATCGGTACGGAGTTCTTTCCCTTCGTCATGGCGATGGGGCCGCTCGGTGCCGTGGCGGCCATGGTCGGGCTCTACGCGATGCTGCGCTGGAGCGCCTGGCTGCTGCGCGGGGCCTCGCTGTTTCCCCTGCTGATCTTCCTGCGCGTGGCGTACGTGGCCGTGATGAGCCCGTTCGCGCCGCAGGCCTACACCTTCACCCATATCGGTTTCATCGTCCTGTGCCTGGCGATGCAGCTGTTCGCCGCCTGGCTGCCCGATCGCCGCGCGAGCGCCTTCCCCACACCCCTCGAAGTGAGTTCCCATGGAACCGGATGACATCTACCTGATCGACCTGTGGCGCGTGCTGTGTCGTCGCTGGCGCTGGGTGCTCGGCACGCTGGTGCTGGTGCTTGGCCTGACCTTCGCGTACGCCCGCGTGGCACGCAGCCAGTGGGAGGCGTCGGGCTGGATCCAGATCGGCCAGATCGCACCCACGCCCTCCGGCCAGGATCCGAAAATCGAGACCCTGCTGCGGACCATTGAACGCCTGCAGACCCGTGCGTTCCAGGATGCGGTGACCACCGGTGCGGGCCTGGCCGTGACCTCGCCGGAGGCGTCGCTGTACCGCGCCAGCCTCAAGCTCGATCCCGAGCCCTATGCCAACCTGATCCGCATGAAGGTGCGTGGCTATTCCGCGCGCCAGGCCAGCGACCTGGCCTATGCCACGGCGAACGCGCTGGCGGCGATCCACCGGCAGATCGGCGAGCTGCCACTGCGGCTGGCGCACCAGCACCTGGACGACATCCGCAAGGACCTGCGCATCGCGCTGGAGGATCGTGACCGCCTGACCCGCGAAGCGGCGGCAGGCGGCATGGGCGGCGGTGTGGCGGCCATCGCGCTGTCGAGGAAGAACGACGACATCCGCGGCTTGCAGCAGGCCGAGAGCGACATGGTGGCGCGGCTCATTCCCAACTACACCTTCGAGACCTCCATGCCGTGGCCAGTCTACGTGCCTGCGGACAAGGTCTCGCCGCATCCGGTGATGATCTGGGCGATCGGGCTGGTGATGGGCCTGCTGCTGGGCTGCGGGGTGGCTGTGGCCCGCGATGCCGCCGGCCGGGCACGCCGCGTTGAACCGAATGCGGCCGATGCGGCACTCACGGTTCCGGGCAGGAGAGACAGATGAGCGGTCGGCACACACTGGATGACACACAGCTGCTGGAAACGCAGCAGGCCTTCGACAGCGTGGCAGCGGATTACGATGGCCCGCGCGGCAACAACGAGCTGATCCAGCGCATGCGCATCACCCTGTGGAACACGGTGCACGCGCAGGTGGCCGCGGGCGCGCGCCTGCTCGACCTGGGCTGCGGCACGGGCCTGGACGCCATCGAGTTCGCACGGCGCGGGTTCCGCGTGGTGGCCACGGACTGGTCGCCGCAGATGATCGCGCGCACACGCGACCGCGCCGAAGCCGCGGCCCTCACCTCGCGTGTGACGGCCACCCACCTGGGCATCCAGCAGCTGGACCGGCTGGAGGGCACCTTCGATGCCATCTATTCCAACTTCGGTCCGCTGAACTGCGCGCCCGACCTGCCCGCGGTGGCCGCCGAATGCGCGCGGCTGCTGGCGCCGGGCGGCACGCTGGTGTTCTCGGTGATGGGCCGGATCTGCCCCTGGGAAGTGGCGCACTACGCGCGCCGGGGCCGGTTCCGCCGGGCCGCGGTACGTGCGGCGCGCGGCGCCACCGCCGTGGGCATGAACAACCACACGATCTGGACGTACTACTACCTGCCGCGGGAGTTCTACCGCGCGTTCGCGCCGTCGTTCACCCTGGGCAGCTACCGCGCACTCAGCCTGTTCATGCCGCCGCCGTACCTCGTGGACCGCTACCGGCGTCGTCCCGCACGCTACGAACGGCTCGGCCGCTGGGACGATCGCCTCGGCGAGGTGCCGCTGTTGCGCGACATGGGCGATCATTTCCTGATCGTCATGCATCGGCGATAAGGCGATGACGGTGACGCGACGGTGCTCGGACGTCGACCTGCGCGGCGCGGTGACGGTGTCGCCGGAGGGTGTGTCGCGCCTGCCGATGGGCATGCGTGCGGGGCGCGTCGTCATCGCCGCGGGTACCACGTCGTATCGGGTGGACCTGCGCGATCATCTCGTCTTCCCCGGCCTGATCAACGCGCACGATCACCTGCACATCAACGGCGTGCCCCCGCTGCAGCATGCCGCGCCGTTTCCGAACAGCTACGCGTGGATCGAGGCGTTCCAGGCACATTTTGCCGATCCCGCGGTGGCCGCCGCGCTGGCCGTGCCCAAGGCGGCGCGCCTGCGCCACGGGGCACTGAAGAACCTGCTGGCCGGCACCACGTTCGTCGCCCACCACGATCCCGCGCATGCCGTGTTCGATGCGGAGGATTTTCCCGTCGGCGTGCTGCGCGGGTTCGGCTGGAGCTATGCGCTGGGCGGTCCCGACTACGGTCCGCCGGTGAACGAGAGTTTCGCGGCGTGTGCCACGGATCGTCCCTGGATGATCCACCTGGCCGAAGGCACGGACGAGGTGGCCGGCTCCGAACTGACTCGGCTGGATGCGCTGGGTTGCCTGGCATCCCACACGGTGCTGATCCACGGTGTCGGCCTCGGTGCGGACGACGTGGATCGCGTGATCGACGCCGGCGCCGCCGTGGTCTGGTGCCCGTCGAGTAACCGGGCGTTGCTGGGCCGGACGCTCGACCCGCACCGTCTGCACGAGGCCGGCCGCCTGGCGCTGGGTACCGATTCGCGCGTCAGCGGCAGCCGCGACCTGCTGGAGGAACTGCGGGTGGCCGGGTCACGCGACGGCCTGGCCGCCTCTTCGCTACTGGCCCTGGTGACCACCGATGCCGCCCGTATTCTGCGCACACCGGGGCGTGGCGAGCTGGTCCATGGCGCGCACGCGGACATGGTGATCGTGGAGGACCGTGGCGGCCCGGCGGCACGCAGCCTGCTGAACGCCTCGCGGGCCGAGCTGCGCGCGGTAGTGCGCGGCGGCCTGCCGCGCATCGCCGATCCGGATTTCGCCGACTGGTTCGACGCCGCGGGTGTCGAGACGGTGGCGGTCACCCTGGACGGCCGGCCGAAACTGCTCGATCGCACGCTGGCCGATCCCGCCGTGCTGGCCCTGGAGCCGGGCCTGGCGCGGGTCGAAGCGCGCTCGCGGCAACGCGCATGCTGAGCGTCCCCGTGCTCGACCCCTCGGAAGCCTACGCCCTCTGGGCCGACAGCTATCCGCCCCATGCCCATAACCCCGTGATGCTGGCGGAGGAGCGCGCGATGCTCGCGCTGCTGCCCGGGCGCCTGGACGGCATACGGGTGCTGGATGCCGGCTGCGGCAGCGGCCGCTACGTGCTGCACGCGCTGGCCCGCGGCGCCGCCCACGTCCGTGGCATCGACCTGTCGCCGCCCATGCTGGAGCGTGCACGCGGTGCGCTGGCCGGGCATGCGGATGCCGGGCGGGTGGCGTTGCACGAAGGCAGCCTCACCGCGCTGCCGGCCCCCGCGGAGACGGCCGACCTGACGGTATGCGGGCTGGTGGTCGGTCATCTGCCCGACCTGCACCCGGCGTTGGCCGAACTGCATCGCGTGACGCGTCCGGGAGGCCGCGTGGTGTGCAGCGATTTCCATCCGATCGGCGCGGCGCTTGGTTGGCAGCGTGATTTCCGCGCAGGCGGCGAACGTTACGCCGTCCGCCACACGCGTCACCTCTACGGCCATTGGCACGCGGCGTGCACCGCGCTGGGCCTGGCGATCGAGCGGGTCGTCGAGCCGATGCTCGATCCCGCCGATATCCCTGCCGGCGCGCGATTCGATCCGGCGGCGCTGCACGTGCCCGTCGCCCTGGTGTTCCAGCTGAGGCGCCTTCCATGAATGCTTTCGAGAGCACGTCCGCCGGTGCGCGGACGTTGCTGGTCAACCCGACCATCACCTCGCCGTCGAGCGCGCGGTTTCCGTTGTCGCTGCTGCACCTGGCCGCGGCGCTGGACCGCCACGGCGACAGCCGCATCGTCGATGGCAACGTGGACCGCGACGTGGTTGGCGCCACGCTGGATGTGTTGGCGCACGAACGCTTCGATGCCGTGGGCATCAGCGTCATGGGCGGTCCGCAGATCGAGCCGTCCATCGCCGTGTCGAAGGCGATCCGCGAGCGCTTCCCGCAGTTGCCGATCGTGTGGGGCGGCTACTTCCCCACGTTGTATACCGATACCGCGCTGTCGGCCCCGTATGTCGATTACGCGATCCGGGGGCAGGGCGAGGAAAGCCTGCCCGAACTGATGGCCGCACTGACCACAGCGGGGCGCGACATGGCGACCATCGGCGGCCTGTCGTGGAAGCGGGACGGCATGGTGGTGCACAACCCCAACCGGCGTTTTTCGCTCGGCGACAGCGGCATCGTGCTGCCTTACGACAAGCTGGGCGATCCACGTCGCTACCTCGCGCGCACGTTCCTGGGCCGGCGTACCGTCGCTCACCAGGCGGCGATCGGCTGCCGCTTCCGCTGTACGTTCTGCGGCGTGGCCGCGATGTTCGGCGGCACCACGGCGCTGCCGACCGCGGCACGACTGGAACGCGACCTGGGTTACCTCAAGCACGAACTGGGGGCCGACTCCGTCCAGTTCTTCGATCACAACTTCTTCGATCGCGAGGAAGACATGATCCCGCTGCTGGAAGTGATGGCGAAGCTGGAGATGCCCTGGTGGTGCTACGCCCGCTCGGATGCCTTGCTGAAGCTGTCCGAGAGCACCTGGAAACTGGTGCGGAAGAGCCGCCTGCAGATGGCGTATATCGGCGCGGAGTCGCCCAACGGGCAGATGCTGAAGGAAATCCGCAAGGGCACACGCCCGGACCAGACGCTGGAAGTGGCGGAACTGTGCCGCCGGCACGGGGTGATCCCGGAACTGTCCTTCATGGTGGCGCCGCCGGAGAATACGGAGGAAGAGACCCATCTCACGTTCGAGTTCATCCGTGAGCTGAAGAAGATCAATCCCGCGTCCGAGATCATCGTCTACATCTACACGCCGCTGCCGGAGTCGAGCAAGCACGAGAAGGATCGCGGCAAGCACCCCGGCATGGCGCTGCGCGACCTCAATGGCGATCCCGTGGTCTTCCCGACGTCACCCGAGGAGTGGATGCAGAAGCGCTGGGTGGATTACGCCTGCCATGCCGACGCGCCCTGGCTCACCGACGACCTGCGCCGGCATATCCAGGACTTCGTCACGGTGCTGCGTTGCCGCTTTCCCACCGTGCAGGACCTGCGTTCGCCACCGTGGGCCAAGCGAGGACTGAGCGCGCTGGCCGCACGTCGCTACCGGCAGGGGCGCTACGACCGGCCTTGGGAACTCAACCTTGCCAACCGCCTGGTGCGCCTGCGCCTGCCACAGGTTTCCGGCCTGTAGGGTGCACGTCGCGCAGGTCAACGTGCAGGCCATGCCGGCGGCGTGCAGCCCCGAGGAGCTGTTCGTCCGCTGGCCGTCGACGGCGGATATTCCCGAGGCGACGGCCACCGCCGGCACGCGGGTCTCGGTCGTCCAGGCCGCGGCATGCGACCTGCATCTCACCCGGCAGGGCATCGATTACCACTTCGTCGACCTGCGCGGCACGACGTCGGCGGCGACGCGCGCGGTGCGCTTCGTCGACGTGCTGTACCGGCTGTCGCCCGATGTGCTCCACCTGCATGGCCTGGGCTTCGCGCACGATGCCTTCGAGTTGCACCGACGGTTGCCCGACCTGCCCATCCTTATCCAGGACCATGCCGACCCGCCGCCGACCCGCTGGCTGCGCCTGCCGTACCGTCGCTGGTACGCCGCGGCGTCGGGGGTCGCCTTCACCTCGGCGGCCATGGCCATGCCCTTCACCTCGGCCGGTCTGTTCGCGCCCGGCATGCGCGTGTTCGCCATCCCGGAGTCCAGCAGCCGGTTCGTTCCGGGCGACAGGGCGACGGCACGCGCGAAGAGCGGCCTGCATGGCAGCCCGTGCGTCCTCTCGATCGGCCATCTCGCCGAAGGCAAGGACCCGCTCACCGTGCTGGAAGGCTTCGCGCGGGCCGCGCTGCACCTGCCGGACGCGCACTTGTGGATCGCGTTCGGCACCGCGCCGATGCTGGCGCAGGTGCAACGGCGCGTGGCCGAGGATGGGCGTCTCGCCCGACGCGTGCACCTGCTCGGCAACCTGGCCCACGCCGATGTGCAGACCGCGCTCCAGGCCGCCGATCTGTTCGTCTCGGGCAGCCGCGCCGAAAGCTGCGGTTTTGCCCTGCTGGAGGCGCTCGCGTGCGGCGTCACCCCGGTGGTGACGGATATTCCCGCGTTTCGCGCACTCACGCTCGGGCGCATCGGCGAACTCTGGCCGGTCGGCGATGCCGGAAGCCTGGCTGCGGCACTGGTGCGTGCGTCGGCCGGGCGACCCTCCGCGGCCAGCGTACGCGCGCATTTCGACAAGGCGTTGTCGTTCGCGGCCGTGGGTAGGCACTGGGCCGAGGCGTATGCCGCGCTCGTGGGCCATCGACACGAGGGCAGGGCATGAAGCTGGCCATCGTGCTTCCCGGGGGTGTCGACCGCTCCGGCGAGTACCGGGTGATTCCCGTGTTCCTGGCGCTGATCGAACGGCTGGCCCGTCGGCACGAGGTGCACGTGTTCGTGCTTTACCAGGAGCCGCTGCCGGCCACGTGGCGGCTGGTCGGCGCAAAGATCCACAACATCGGCCGGCGGCGATCGCGCCTGCGCGCCGTCGCGGCGATCCGCGCCGAACACCGCATCGCACCGTTCGACCTGGTCCAGTCGATCTTTTCCGGCGATTGCGGACTGATCGCCGTGGTCGCGGCGAGGCTGATCGCTCGCCCGAGCGCGGTCCACGTGGCCGGCGGGGAACTGGTGGCGCTGCATGCCATCGGCTACGGCGGCCGCCGTGACTGGAAGGGTCGCCTGCGCGAAGCCTTCGTGCTGCGCTTCGCCGATGCGGTGACCGCGGCCAGTGCGCCGATCATCGACGCGTTGCGCGGCCTGCGGGTAGCAGCACGTCGCCTGCCGCTGGGCGTGGACCTCGACGCATGGCCGGTGCGGGCACCGCGTCGCCGCGCGCAGGGCACGGCACGGCTGATCCACGTGGCCAGCCTCAACCGCGTCAAGGACCAGACCACGCTGCTGCATGCCATGGCGCGGGTGACCTCACCGTTCGTGCTGGATATCGTCGGTGTCGATACGCTGGACGGCGAGATCCACGCGCTGGCGCAACGGCTGGGACTGGACGACCGCGTGCATTTCCTCGGTTTTCGCACACAGCGGCAGTTGCAGCCGCTGCTGGTGGCCGCCGACCTCTTGCTGGTGTCGTCGTTGCACGAGGCCGGCCCGCTGGTCGTGCTGGAAGCCGCCGTGGCCGGCGTGCCCACCGTGGGCACCGCCGTCGGTCATCTCGTGGAGTGGGCCCCGGCGGCGGCGCTGGCGGTGCCGGTGAACGACGCCGGTGCGTTGGCCGGCTGCATCCAGCGGGTGCTCGACGACGAAGACCTGCGGCTGCGGCTTGCCAGGGAAGCGCAGCAGCGCGCCGTGGCCGAGGATGCCGACATGACGGCACGCGCGTTCGAGACGCTCTATCGTGAGGTGCGCGCCCGCCGCGGCGCGGTCAGCCCGGACGACTGACGCCGTAGCCGAGTGCGGCGCGCACGACGTAGAGCGTGTCCATGCGCGGCACCGGCCGGGTTAGCCGGGTGAGTATCCGCCGACCGTGGCTGCGCTTCACCCAGGCCTGGCCTTGCAGCCACAGCTGCGTACGCGCCAGGTCGGCGCGCTCCTGCACGTTTTCCTCGGTAAGGCGGAAGCGGTTGCGCACGGCGCGCCCGATGTCCCGCATCGTGCGTGCCCATTCGATCCCGGGCAGCGCCTGTGCCCAGAGCGCGGAGCACGACAGTTGCGTGAGCGTGCGGCGGCGCGAGGTGCGCCGTAGCCAGCCGTGGCACTCGCCATCCAGCCGTGCGACCACCGCAGGCGGGATCGACCCGGGGTAGTACCGCGAGACCAGCGCCAGCGGCGGGAACGCCCACCATGCGGAGCCGTCGGTCCACAGCACGTCCCAGTCCGCCGTATCCATGCGTGCGGCAAGCAGGGCGATGTCGTGCAGGTGCAGCAGCCGGATACTGCGGCCGCAGATGTTGCCGGCGGCATGCAGCAGCAGGTGGCACATCAGGGCGCCGTGTGACGGGTAGGGCTGGATGCCCGGCTCGTGCAGCGGCACGCGGGCGGTGATGTCCACCGTGGCGATGGGCAAGCGTTCCTGGATACGGGTGTGCAGCTCGATGTTGACCGGCGTATCGCGATGTTCGCCCAGGCCGACCGTCGGCGCGCCCACGGCCGGCTTGAACGCACGATGCCGCCAGTGCGCGAAGGATTCCACATAGCCCAGGTCCTTCAACAGCCCGGACGCGGCGTCGAGGTCGGCCTCGGCGACCAGCAGGTCGATGTCCGCCATCGGTCGCTCGCCAGGTGTATAGACGCCCAGGGCATGCAGGGCCGAGCCCTTCAGGGCCACCAGCGAGACCGATGCCGCGCGCGCACCGGCATCGATACGTTCCAGCAGCGTCGCGATACGCCGGTGGCGTGCCTCCACATGGGCGCGCTGTTCGGCAAGGAACGGGTTCCAGCACGGGTGCTGCCAGCCCGTGTGCGCGGCCAGCAGGGGCGACACGCCATGCGCGGCGGCCGCGGCCAGGGCGAGCCGCCATTGCAGGTCGGTCCAGTCGGGCGTGGCGCTTTCCGGTGCCGGCATGGCCAGCTGGACGGCCAACGCTTCGGTCGCGTGCCGCAGTCCCCGGCGGATGGACGACAGGGGCGGCAGGCCCGCGCTCAAAGCTGGGTCAAGGCGATACGTCGCCTCGCCTCGCGCGGCACCGGCGTGGGATTCTCGTTGCGGTGCAGGTGTTCGCGGGCCACCAGCACATCCCAGCGGGCGTCCAGCGCGTCGCGCTGTGTCGCGGGTGCATGGCGCAGCGTGACCTCCTCGTGCAGCAGGTCGCGCACGCTGCGGTAGAAAGCGGAATCGTAGGCGCCGCGGAACATCATCGCCAGGTCGCCGCTTTCCTCCCAGTGTGTCTGGTGGCCCAGCTGGGCTTTCACTTCTTCGTAGAACGGCGTGCCGGGCAGCGGGTAGGACACGCTCACCCCCACATCGTCGGGTGCGGCGCGGACCACCAGGTCGCGCGTGGCGAGCAGGTCGTCCAGCGCCTCGCCTAGGTAACCGAGCTGGATGAAGAAACCGACGCGGATGCCCTGCGCGCCCAGTCGTTCGCGCGCGGCGATCAGATCGGGCACGCGCGTGCCCTTGGTCATGCGGTCCAGCACGCGCTGGCTGCCGCTCTCCGCGCCGATCCACGCCTCGGCGCAGCCGGCCCGCGCCAGCGCGGTGACCATGCGCTCGCTGGCCAGGTCCGCGCGCGTCTGGATCATGAAGGGGATGGAGCCGTCGTTCGCCTCGAGGTGCTCGGCGAACGCTGTGACCCAGTCCACGTGGAAACCGAAGATGTCGTCGGCCATCCAGATGTGGTCAGGCGCGTAGGTCGCCTTGAGGTAAGCCATCTCCGCGGCGACGTCCCCGGCGGGACGCTGCTTGTAGTGGTTGCCCCAGATCGGTTTCGCGCACCAGTTGCAGCGGAACGGGCAACCGCGCGATGCGGCCATGTTGAGACTGAAGTAACCGTGCCGCTCCCGCCAGAACGTGCGGTAGCGCGGCATGTCGATCAGGTCCCAGGCCGGCTGCCCGACCAGGCGTCCATCCGGTGGGAGGATGCCGGTGCGGTGAACCTGCGTCTGTCCCGTCACCCGCGTGGCAATGCCGGGCACGCCGTCGGTCCAGGCATGGGCGTCGATGTCCGGCCGTTCCGCGAGCCGGTCCGTCAGCGCGAGCAGGGCGGCGATGCCCTCGCCGATCAGCACGACGTCCGCCCCGGCGTCGAGGAAGGCATCGGGGTGATCCGAGGCATCCGATCCCGCGACGATCACCCGGGCACCGGCCGCGCGGGCTTCGCCGATCATCCGGCAGGCCGCGTCGCGCATGCGGCTCAGGCACATCTTGGTCAGGAAGTTGAAGTTGTCTTCGTAGAAGACGACCAGATCCGGCGCGGCCTCCTTCAACGTGGGGGCATAGTCCGTGACGCCATCGGCCAGCATCGCGTCGAACAGCGACAGGGCATGGCCGCCGTCACGCAGCAGCGCCGCGATCTGGATCGTGGCCAGCGGGGGATAGGGTTTGCCGCGTTCCCACTGCTTCCGGTCGTCGCGAAGGAAGTAGGAGTGGCCGACCTGGATCGTAAGCATCGCGATTGAGCCTGTGCGCGGTTTGCCTCGTGAGTGCCGCTGCGAGCGGTATGGGTTGTGCTTTTTTGCGGCGGCAACCTTTGCCGGCCGGCGGCGCACTCACGATCACTATTCCGACCGTGGCGTCGCCGGTGTCACGGCGCGGCCCCGGCCAACGAGCGGCGAGATGGCCTTGACCAACCAGCAAGATCCCGACGTGACCGATCCCTTCTCGGAGCGCGCGGTGCTGCCGTTCACGGTATGCAAGGAACTGCTCGGCGGACGCTTTCAGTTCGACAGTGGCAGCGAGGCGTTGCTGGACCTGGTGGAGGCTGCGTATGGCGGACTTCCCGCGCAACGATGGCACGACGTACCTTCGGTGTTTCGTGTCGAATTGCGGCTGGTCATGCGCAAACCGCGCCATGGCGCCGGGCCACCGCCCGCGGTGCGTACGCAGGCGGGCGCGGGCCTGCTCTGCGGGGTCATGGATGAATCCAACTACGTCGTGGTCTCGCCGGATCGACAGCATGCGCTGGTCGTGGTGTCGCAGGACATGCTGGCGCATCCCTATCATGTTCGCTACGAACTGATCGAATTCGCCGTCTACCTGCTGGCGGCGCGCGGCATGGACCTGGTGCCGTTGCATGGTGCCTGCGTGGGCAAGCACGGGCGCGGTGTACTGCTGCTGGGTGGCAGCGGTGCCGGCAAGTCGACACTGGCGCTGCAGTGCCTGTCGCAGGGCATGGACTTCGTCTCGGAGGATGCCGTGCTGGTGCAGCCGGCGGGCATGCTGGCGACCGGCGTGGCCAACTTCCTGCACGTGCGGGCGGATGCGTTGCGCTTCGTCGACGATGAGGCGACCCGCCGCTGGATCGCCGCAGCCCCCGTCATCCGCCGGCGCAGCGGCGTGGAGAAATTCGAAGCCGACCTGCGTGGGCGCGCGCGACCGCTGGGCACGCCGCTGGCCCTGGTCGGCGCCGTGTTCGTTTCCGACCGGATGGCGGCCGATCCCGATCGGTTGCTGGCGCCGCTGTCCCCAGAAGACGTGGCCGCGCGCATCGAGGTCGACCAGCCCTATGCCGCCGGACAACACGGATGGCGCCGTTTCCTGCATGGCCTGTGCGCGCTGGGCGGTCACGAACTGCGTCGGGGACGGCATCCGCGCGCATCGGCCCACGCCTTGCGCGATCTCCTCCGCCGGCACGACATGGCGACATGCTGATGCCTGCCGGTGTCCGCTCGCGCGGCCCGTTGCGTTCGCTGGTGACCTCGCTCTCACCGGGTGACCGGATCGCCCTGGCCACCTATGTCGCCTTGTCGTTGGCCTCGGCGCTGGTGGGCAGCCTTGCCGCCCTGCTGCTGGTGCCGCTGATCCAGCCCGGCCAGGCGGCGCCCCTGGGCGCGATAGGCATTGCATGGCGGCCGCCGCCCGACCTGCAGGTGCTCGCCTTTCTTGCGGTTACCACGTCGTTCGCCTGGCTGCGCTGGCAGTCGGCACGTGTCGGTGCGCGACTGGTGGGGCGTTACGGCCTGGACCTGCGGCGACGTGTCCATGCCAGCCTCGTCGGTGCACCGCTGGCGTCGCTGGCCGATGCCACGTCGGCGGAGATCGCCAACGTGCTCACGTACAACATCGAGATCGTGGTGCAGGGTTTCACGGCGCTGCAGCAGTTGCTGGTGGCGGGCGTCACCGCGGCGGTCAGCCTGGCGTTCGCATTCTGGCTGTCGCCCGGCCTGATGCTGGCGACGCCGTTGCTGATGGCGGTGGCCATCGCCGCGTCACGGCTGTTCGGGCGCGAGCAGTCGCGGGTCAGCCGGCAGTACGTGACGGACATGACGACACTGTTCTGGCACAGCGAGGATTTTCCGCGGCGCCTTCGCCACGTACGCTCGTTCGGGCGCGAAGCCGCGGAAAAAGCGAGTTACGGCGCGATTTCCGCTCGCCTGGCCCATGGCTACGCGCGTCAGGTCGAGCTGGTCGCTTCCGGGCGGATGTTGCTGGAACTGCTGGGCGCGGCCGGTATCACCGCCGTACTGGTGCTGGCACGGCACTGGCACGGGATCGATCCCGCGTCCCTGATCGCCGTCTGCCTGCTGCTGGGCCGCCTGTTCCCGTACATGGTGTCCAGCCGGCAAAGCTTCCAGCAGCTGCGGTCCGCCGTGCCGGCTTTCGAACTGTGGGAACGCTATGCGCGACTCGGCGCCAACGCCGGGTCGGTGGCGGTCGCCACCTGCCCACCGGGCACGTTGCGGATCGTCCGCCTGCGGGTCGTGCCGCCCACCGAAGGCGTGGAAGTACGGGACCTGGACCTGGTGCCGGGCCGGATGATCCTGGTCTTCGGCGATTCGGGTATCGGCAAGAGCAGCCTCGTCGACGTGCTGGCCGGCATGGCCGAGCCCGAGGCATTCGAAGCCACGCTCGATGGTCGCCCGCTGGCGTTCGGGCGTTATCGCGACCTCGTGCGGCACGGTGCCTATGTCGGGCAGAACGTGCGGCCATGGCAGACATCGGTGCGCGAGTGCCTGCTTTGGGCCGCACCCGAGGCGGACGAGGCGGCCTTGCGCGACGCCCTGGCGGATGTGGGCCTGGACGTCAGGCTGGCGCGTGCGAGCGAGGGCCTGGATACCGCGTTGCACGGATCGTCCAGCCGCCTGTCCGGTGGAGAACTGCAACGCCTCATGCTGGCCCAGGTGATCCTGCGGCAGCCGGCGCTGGCCGTACTGGACGAGGCGACCAGCGCACTGGATGCCGCTTCCGAGCGGATCGTGCTGGAGCGCCTGAAACGCCGTCTTCCGCGTACCATCCTGATCGTCGTCTCGCATCGCGCGGACGTCGCGACGATCGCGGACCGCACGCTGCATCTCGGCTCGGTGACGGGCCGGTCCACCATCCCCGGGAAGGCGCCCGCATGACCATCAAACGAACGCTTTCGCTGGGTGCCCTCGCCGTGGCCCTGGGTTTGTCTTTGCCCGTGGCCGCCGTGCATGCCGGTCACAGCGGACACGCCGCCACGGGTGGCTTTTCCACGGCGACCGGCTCCATTGAGCCTGCGACGACGGTGGCGACGCTGGCGCAGCTTCGTGCGGCGGTCGCGTCGTCCCGGCACCATATCGTGGTGGACGGGGCGATCTACGGCGGTCCGGTGCCGGTCACGATCCTCTTCGGCAGCACGGCGTGGAATGACACGACGATCGAAGGCGCGCCCGGCGGCAAGGCGGTGCTGGAGAACATCCAACTGAAGTTCGACGGCGAACAACTGCCCGTGGGTCAGGCCATCGAGAACATCGTGGTAAGGAACATCACCTTCCACGGCCGCATCGCGGACTTGCAGGCCTTGCCGCCCCAGGTCTTCGGTACGCCGGACACCATCGGCATCAATTACGAGGGGGTGTCGCTTAGGCGGACGGTGAACGCGTGGATCGACCACTGCACGTTCTACGACACCAGCGACGACCTGCTGAGCGTCACGCTCGGCTCCGACGACGTCACGTTGTCGTATGACCATTTCTACTTCACCGAGGCCTGGCTGACCATGGACCCGGACCCTCTGTGGAACTGGGTCGGCCGCTATAGCGACCTGGCCAACGAACGGCTGGCCATGATCGTCGGCGCCAACCCGTCGGACTCCTACAGCTACGGGTCGCACGCGCTGCACGTCACGCTTCACCACGACTGGTTCGGTCCGCGGGTCAAGGGCCGCCCCTTGTTGCGCGGCTGGATCCACGCCTACGACAACTACTTCGACAATGCGTCGCCGCCATCGGCGGGGCCGGCCGCGCGGGCCGGTGCGGGACAGTACACGGCGTTGCAGGTGGGCAGCGGTGCGGTGGTGTATTCGGAAGCCAACTATTTCATGGGCACCCACCAGAGCAACGAGATCGGCCTGGACAAGCCCGGCGACGCCCATGCGTTCTACGAGCGTGACAACGTCTACCGGACGACGACCGGCCAGTCCGCCGTCGGCACGCCGTTCCTGCGGCCGCCGGTCGCCTATGCCTACACCCTCGATCCCGCTTCGGATGTTCCCGACCGCGTCAAGGCGAGCGCCGGGCCGCACTGAGCCCACCCTGGTCCGTCGTCGTCGTCGTCGGCACGGCACGTACGCGGCCCGTGCGTCCGCTGACGTCGGCAACCAGCGTCTTCAGCCCCTGCAGAGCGGCCGCGATGTTCTGCTCGGGTACCGCGATACGGATGGCTGCCTTGCGCTGGAACGTCTGGATCGTCACCCCGCGCAGCAACGGCGGGCCGTTGCGCGCGAAGCGCCGGAACGCGGCCCGCCAGCGTGGCGAAGGGGTCGGGTCGAGGATGGCGTAGACGGTCTCGTACCCGGGCGGTTGCGCCCCGGGGTCCATGTCCAGGTAAAGAATACGTACCGGCGTGTCGTGGTGTTCGCCCATGGCGACATTCTCCGCGGGATGGATGACAGAATCAGGTGCGAAACAGCGTGTCGTAAAGCAGCGGAATGAGGCCGAGCGTGACCAGCGTTCCCAGCAGCAGGCCGCCGATCAGCGTGATGGCCATGCCCGTCCACAGCGGACCGGCGAACAACATCAGCGGTATGAGCCCGACGATGCAGGTCAGCTTGGTCATCACGATGGGGCGCAGGCGTTTGACCGCGGCTTCGATCACCGCGTCGTGGTGGGGCAGGCCCTCCGCGATTTCCGCGTCGATACGCTCCAGCAGCAGCACGGCGTTGTTGACGATGATGCCGGCCAGGGCAAGCAGTCCGAACGTGGCCATGAAGCCGAACGGATAGCCGCTGACCACCAGCGCGAGCGTCGCGCCGATCAGGATGAAGGGGATGCTGGCGACGATGATGAACACCTTGCGGAACGAGTTGAACTGCCAGACGAACAGCAGCAGCATCCCGCCCAGGGCCAGCGGCATGTACTGGGTCAACACGGCATTGGCTTCCGCGGAGTCCTCGATCTCGCCGCCCAGGTTGATCGTGTAGCCCGGCGGAAGGGCGATGCGCGCGATGGCGGGCGCGAGGCGGTCGGCGATCTCCTGCGCGGTGAGCGACGGGTTGCGTGCGGTCACCGTGATGGCGCGGCTCAGGTTGCGCCGTTGCACGACACCCGGCTCGGAGTCCAGCACGACGGATGCCACGGCGGCCAGTGGTACGGGCCCACCGTTCGCCTGGCCGTCGGACGGATAGACCACCGTATCGCCGGGATCGGCATCCGAGGCGCGTTCGGCCGCGCTGCCGCGCAGGACCACCGGCACGCTGGTACCGCCGTCGTCGATGGCGGTGGCCTGGTAGCCGCTATAGCGCAACTGCAGGGCGTGCAGCACGTCTTCGCGGGTGATGCCGACAGCGTGCATCTTCGCCGGGTCCGGCACGACCCGGTAGCGCGGAATGCGCGGTCCCCAACTGTCGAGCGTGTCGACCGTGCCGGGCAGGGCACGCAGCACGGCCGCCACCTGGTCGCCCAGCCGGCGCAGCGTGGCTTCGTCGGCTCCGGTGACGCGATAGACCGCCACGCCGGCTTCGGTGGCACCCAGCGAGAAACGCTTCGGTTCGGCGTGCAGGTTGGGGAGGCGATCGGCCAGGTAATGCTGCGAACGCGCGATGACGCTGTCGATATCCGTGCCGGGTCGCACGGAGACGGTGAAATAGCCGATGTTCGGACCGGGCAACGGCGGGTTCAGCCCTAGCACGATGCGCGGACCGCCATCGGCGACATACCCGATGCTGTCCTCCACCTCCGGGTTGGCTTTGCGGTCGCCCAGCCAATGGCTGATGCGGGTGACGTCGTCCAGGGTCTGCCGCGCGTCCACGCCGGCCTGGAAGGTCAACGGGATCTGGAACTGCAGGCGATCCGAACGCGGCAGGAAGTCGTAGGGCAGGCGCGATAGCGTCCACCCCGCGCCGCCCAGCAGGGCCAGCATCACGCCCACGTAGAGCAGCTTGTGTGCGAGCACCCAGCCGATCACCCGACGGTAGCCGCGATAGAAGCGCGACTCGTGCGCGGCGTCGTCCGCGGCGTCCGCATGGACGCGGGCGAAATGGAAGCACAGCAACGGCGTGACGGTCAGCCCGAGGAACCACGAGCCCAGCAAGGTCACCGCCAGCACGATGGCCAGCGAGCGCAGGTACTCGTTGGTACTGGTCTGGCCCAGGAAGAACGGCGAGAACGCGAGCACGATGACCAGCGTGGATACCAGCAGCGGCACGGCCAGCGTGCGTCCGGCCTCGATGCAGGCCGAGCGACGTTCCTCGCCCGCCTTGAGTCGCCGCTCGATGTCCTCGGCGATGACGATGCCGTTGTCGACCAGCAGGCCCAGCGCGAGGATGATCGCCGCCATCGACACCATCTGCAGCTCGATGTCGAACGCGCGCATGACCAGCAGCGAACTGAGGATGGTCAGCGGCACGATGGCGCCCACCACCAGGCCCATCCGCCAGCCCAGGAACAGCATGACCACGGCCATGACGATCACCACCGTCTCGCCCATCACGTGGTGCATCTTGCCCATCTCACGCGTGACCACATCGGGCTGGAACGTCACCACGTGCGCGGCGAAACCGGCCGGGAGCGACTGGCCCGCCGTGGCCAGGGTGGCCTTCAACGCACGGCCGAAGCTGGCGATCTCCAGGCCCTCGGCCATGGACACGGAGACCACGACGGCCGGCTGGCCCTGGTAGACGGCCGCGCTTTGCGGCGGATCGGTGGGCATCGCGCGGATGACGGCCACGTCGCCCAGCGTCACGTCGCGCGCGCCGCCCTCGTGGGGCACCGTGAGCGTGACGCGTCGCAGGTCGTCCACCGAGTGCATCGCGCCGTCGACGCTGACCGACAGGCCCAGCCCCGAGACCGAGGGTTGCCCGGCGGAGGCGATGGCGTCGACGGCGGCCAGCTGGCGGCCGACGTCCATCGGTGTCAGGCCCAGGGCAGCCAGCTTGCTCCGGTCGAACTGCACATACAGCTGGGTATCCTGCATGCCGTAGAACGCCACGCGCTCCACGCCCTTGAGCGCATACAGCTGCGCGCGGAATTGCTTCAGCGGCTCGCGCATCTGCGCCAGCGAGAAGCCCGGCGCGGTTACCGCGATGGAGGCGACCGACACGCGGCCGAAATCGTCGTCGAGGAAGGGTCCTATCGTCCCCTGCGGATACGTGGGCGCTACCTCGGCCAGCTTGGACCGCACCTTCTGCCAGAGTGCATCCAGGTCGGTTACCGCGTCGTACGCGGTCAGCTGGATGACCACGGCACCGGGCCGCACGGTGGTGGCGATGGTTTTCAGGCCGCCCAGTTCGCGTAGCCGTTCTTCCGCGGGACGTGCCAGGACATCTTCGGCCTGGCGGGTATCCAGCCCGGGCAGGCTGATGGACACCACGGCGTCGCGCACGGTGACGGACGGTTCTTCCTGCGAGGGAAAGTGCAGGAAGGTCCAGGTGCCGGCGACGAGGATCAGCGCGGCGATGAACAGGGTGAGGCGGCTGGCGCCGAGCGCCGAACGGGTCAGGAACATGTCAGTGGGTCTCCAGCTGGCTGGCGCCTTCGAACGCGTGCACCGACTGCCCGTCGACCAGGAACGCGGTGCCCGCGACGACCACCTGTTCCCCCGCGGCCAGGCCGCCGCCGATCAACACGCGATCGCCCGAGCGACCGCCCACGACCACCTTCCTGCGATGCACGTGCCCGTGGGTGGTGTCGAAGACGAACACGGCGTCATCGCCTGCCCGGGTGCCCGGCACCAGCGCGGTGAGGGGGATCGACAGCCGACCGTCGTCAGCGCCGCTCAAGCGCAGCGGCAGCAACTGCCCGGCGGTGAGGGCCGATGGCGCACCGTCGGTGCGGAAGATCGCCTCCACCGTCGCGCCCTTGTCTTCGTGGTCGGACAGCTGCGCGAGGTGCACCGTGACCGGCGTGGTGTCGGCGGCCACGAGCGTCGCCGCAGCACCCGGTGCCAGCGACGCGCGCAGCGACGCCGGCAGTGCGGCGACCACCTCGAACTGGCCCTGGCCATCGAGGGTCAGCACCACCTGGCCCGAGGCGACATCGTGGCTGGGTTCCTCCGCACGCGACACCACGTGTCCGGCGAACGGGGCGACGATGTCGCCATGAGCGAGATCGCGCGCGGCCAGGGCCACGGCGGCATCGGCGGCAGCGGCCTTGCCGCGCGCGGCCTCGTCGGCGGCCTTGGCCATGGACAGCGTGGTCTTCGAGGCCGCGCCGTCGTCGAACAAAGCCACCTGCTGGCGCAGCTGCTCCGCGCGGTCGGCCGCTTCGGCATGGGCGGACGCGGCTTCCGCGCGGGCCTGGACCCGGCGCAGGCGGATCGGCTCGGGATCGAGCCGGGCCAGCACCTGGCCCTGGGTAAAGGCGTCACCGGGCTTGACCGCGATGCTCGCGATGCGGCCGGCCACGTCGAAGCCGAGCCGGGCACGCTGCGCCTGGCGCACTTCGGCGGTGACCGTATAGGTCGCGCCCGGCGCGGGGGCGACATCGGCCAGCAGCACGGTGCGCGGCACGACGGTTTCGCGATGCGGTTCGCTGCACGCGGCCAGCAGGCAGGGCAGCACCAGGCCGGCGGCCAGGAGGGAAAAACGTGTGTTCACAACGAAGCTCCGTGAAAGGTGGACGCGCCGGGGGCATCGGGCAGCGTCACGCCGTAGAAGGCGCGGAAGACGGCGACGCGGTTGAGCGCCTGGTCGCGTCGGGCGGAAAGGCAATCGATCTGCACCTGCGCCGTGTCGATGGTGTGGACGAGCACCTGGGACGGGTCTTCCAGGCCTTGCTGATGCCGTGCATACGCCTTGGCCAGTCGCGCACTGTCAGCGGCGCAGGCGGTGTCGAGGCTTTGCACGCGCGCCGCCAGCGCATCGCGGGCACCGAGCGCATCGGCCACATCGCGGAACGCCCGCTGCACCGTGGCTTCGTAGTCGGCCACCGCGGTGTCCTTGCGTGCCTTGGCCAGGTCCAGGTCGGCGCGCCTTGCGCCACCGTCGAACAACGGCAGCGTGAGCTGCGGCAGGAACGTCCAGCCGCCCGTGGCCGCACCGAAGAGATTGTCCAGGCTGGACGACACATGGCCCACCGACGACGACAGCTGGATCGACGGGAAGAAGGCCGCACGCGCCGCACCGATGTTCGCGTTGGCCGCGCGCAGGCGCTCCTCGGCGCGCACCACGTCAGGTCGCTGCAGCAGCACGGTGGAGGGTAGCGATGCAAGCGAGTCGGCGGCGGTATCCGTGCGGCCGATACGGTCCAGGTCCACCACCGGCGTGGGCAGCGCGTAGCCGGTCAACGATTGCAGGTAGCGCAGCGCGTCGTCGTGCCGGCGCTGGGCCTCCAGTCGCGCGGCGTGCACGCGCGAAGCCTGGTCGATGCGCTCCTGCAGGTCGTCGGCGGAGATCGTGCCGACGGCGTACTGCTTGCGCGCATGACCGGTCAGCGCTTCACCGGCCTGGTCGGCGTAGACCAGCTTGCCGGCCACCTCGACGGCGGCGCGTTCGTCGACATAGGCCGCGAGTACGGCGGCGATCAGTTCGCCACGTGCCTCCTTCTGCCCGGCTTCGCTGGCCAGGTAGTCGTACGACGCCGCGTCGGACAGGCTGCGCAGGCGGCCGAAGAAGTCGGGCTCGAAGCGGCCGTCCAGCGTGGCCGACTTGAAATCGCGGTTCAGCATCGCCGCGGCGGTGGGATCATCCATCTGCGTCTTGTCGCGCTGCAGGGTGGCGCCCAGTTGCGGGAACAGCGCGGCGCGCTGCCCCGCGACGCCCGCGCGGGCCTCGGCCACCTGCGACGCGGCGGCACGCAGGTCCGGATTGGCGGCGAGTGCCGTGGTGACGATGCGGGTCGCTTCGGCGTCCGGCGCGAAGGCGCCGAGGAAACGGGCTTCCTCCATCGACAGCGCCGCCGTGGACGGTGTGGCACCGGCGGTCGTCGGCGCCTTCGGCACCACGCGCTCGCCGAGCGTCGCCGGCATGGCGACCGACGGTCGCTGGTACGCAGGCGCCAGCGAACACGCGGAAAACGGCAGGCACGCCACGACCAGCAGCAGGAGTGCTACGGAATGGGGCCAGAGGATTCGATCCTGACGGAATGACCAACGCACTGCATGCTCCCGGGCTGATAAGCTGGGCGCATTGTCAGAGACGTATCTCAAGGCTTCATCGGCCTTTCTTCAAGATTTCATCAAGGGAGAACGCCATGGTGCGACGTGTGCTCGTCGTGGAAGACGATGCCGACAGCGCGAGCATCCTGCAGGCCTATCTGCTGAAGGATGGTTTCGACGTCCATATCGCACCCGATGGCCAGCGCGGCATCGAGGCCCACGCGCAGTGGCATCCGGACATCGTGTTGCTGGATGTCATGCTGCCGCTGGTCAGCGGCACCGACGTGCTCTCGGCTATCCGTCGCAGCAGCCAGACGCCGGTGATCATGCTCACGGCCCTCGGCGACGAGCCCGACAAGATCGGCGCGTTGCGCTATGGCGCCGACGACTACATCGTCAAGCCTTATAGCCCGCGGGAAGTCGTGGCGCGCGTGCACGCCGTCCTGCGGCGGTCGGTGCCGGTATCGCCCACAGTGGCCTCCTATGTCGAAGGCCCGGTCACCGTCGATACCGAATCCGTGATGGCCACCGTGGCCCATGCGCAACGGGGGACGGTCGTTCTGGATCTCACGCCCACCGAGTTCGGCATCCTCGCGCTGCTGATCCGCACACCGTTCAAGGCGTTCACGCGCGCGGAGCTTCTGGAGGCCTGCCTGCCGGACAGCGATGCGCTGGAGCGCGTGGTCGACACGCACGTGCACAACCTGCGCCGCAAGCTCGAGGCCCTGGATGTAACCGGGGTGCTGGTCACCGTGCGCTCGGTCGGCTATCGCTACCGATGACGCGCACTGATCCGTCGAAGCCCGCTCGCGGGCGCTCGCTATGGCGCTGGGTGGCGGTGCGCATGAGCCTGCTCGCCCTGGGCGTGGTGCTGACCATCGCGTTGTGCATGTGGCTGCGCTTTGCCATCGAGGCCTACACGATCGAACGGCGCATCCCGCCCGCCATACGCGATCGCATCGCCGTGCTCAGCGACGCGCCGGAAAGGCACGAGCCGGAGCTATGGGGTTACCTGCGCCAGTACTACCGGCCGCAGGATCTGGTGCCCGGCTTGGTCGGTTCCGACTGGCTGCTGTTCTACGCGCTGGTGCTGGCCTCGGTGCCGGTGATCGTGCTGCTGGGCCTGGTCGCGTCGCGGCCGCTGTCCCGCCAGTTTTCCATCGTAGCCGCGACCGCGCGACGGGTCACGCAGGGCGACTTCTCCGCGCGGGCCGAACACGTGCCCAACGCGCCGGACGAGCTCAACCGGCTGGCCGCGGATTTCAACGCCATGTGCGAGAAGCTGTCGCGCTACGAGCGCGAGGTGCTGGACTCCAGCGCCATCCTCGCGCACGAGCTGCGCACGCCGCTCAACGCGGCCATGGGTCGCCTGCAGGGCATCCTCGATGGCGTATTCGAGCCGCAGCCGGAACAGCTGGGCATGATCCTGCGCCAGCTGGTGCAGCTGAACCGCCTGGTCTCCGACCTGCATTTCCTCTCGGTGGCGCGGGCGGGCGAACTGCGCCTGAGCGAAGACCGTTTCGACCTTGCCGAGCTGATCGCCGAACGGGTGGCCTGGTCGTCACCGGCGCTGGACGAGGCCGGTATCGCGTGCAGCGTGGACGGCCCCGCCTCGCTGCGCTGGTACGGCGACCGCGACCGCCTGGGGCAGGTCGTTTCCGTACTGATCGAGAACGTCATCCGCTATGCGGCCGCGGGGCGGTCGCTGCGTATTCGACTTACCGACGAAGGCGGTGCGCCGCGCATCGCGGTCGAGGATCGCGGCCCGGGCGTGCCGCCCGACGAGCTGCCGCGCATCTTCGACCGCTTCTGGCGCGCGGAACACTCTCGCGGCCGGCATTCCGGTGGCAGCGGGCTGGGGTTGTCCATCGCCAGCGTGGTGGTGGAAGCCCACGGCGGCACCATCCACGCCGCCAACCGTGCCGATGGCGGTTTGCGGGTGACGGTCGCGTTGCCGCTGCGCGGCGGTTACAGCGCGTAGTTCATCGCCACGGCCGATGTGAGCGCGGTCCGTCGCGCCACGATCGGGCTGTCGGAGGCCTTGCCGGTGTAGCGCAGCCCGCTCAGCGTGACGCTGGTCGACCAGTGTGGGCTGAACACGTGGGTCCAGGTCAGCGTGCTGGAGTAGGCATACACGCCGCCCGCAGCGCGGTAAGGCGTGAAGCGGGTGCGCGTGGCCTGGAGCGGCGACACCCCGAAGTAGGCCTGGTTGAATGAGGCGTTGCCGGCATGGATGTCCGCGTTCCAGGTCAGCATGTCGCTGTCGCGCTGGATCAGCGCCCATTGCAGCCCCGCGCGGAAACGGGCGCGGTGGGTGCCGTCCCTCAGCGAGTACTCGGCCTCGGCGCTGGTGGAAAGCACCGGGCTGAACTGCTGGGCCACGATGGTGCGGCTGACGACGGAGCCGGGCACGTCGCCCATGCCGCGCAGTTCGTCCGCGCCCGGTCGCAGGCCATCGTCGCGGTCGCGGCGGCCGAAGTCGTAGTGCAGGGCCTCGCTGACCGAGAAGCCGCCCTGCGTCTGGTATTGCGCGCCCACGCCGCGCAGCGTGTCGATGAACCACGGGCCCTTGGCGATCGAGACGACGGGCAGCACCTGGATGCGGTCGCGCTTCGAGCCGGCATAGCGCGGCGCGGATACCGCCGCCACGCCGACCACGGCCTGCAGCGCGTTGGGATCGGGCGAGGACGCCGGCGCGGCGTCCTGCGCGCCGACGAAGGTCGTCACGGTGACCAGGCCGAGCGCGGAGAGGGTGCGCGCGGCACGGAAGGATCTTGGCGATGTCATGGAGGGTTCCTGAGGGGGAGGGCAACCGTGAGGCTAGGCGCCGATCGTCAAGATGACCTTCATGGATCTTCAAGATTTGATGGAGACGGGCGTCGCCGGCCCCATCGTCAGGGCGAGCTGCCCGCGCGTATCGTGGCCTCGTTGATGGCGCGCACACGGGCCTCGTCCACCTTCTCGACCTTGCGGTCGTAGGTAAACAGGCCGTTGTGCTCGCCTTCCACGTCGGTGATCTGGGTATACACCGCCCCCGACACACCGATGCCCGGGCCCTTGTCGCGCAGCACCGCGGTGTTGGCCACGTAGCCGTCGTTCAACGCGGCGGCATCCTTCACCTCGCCGTACGGGTTGATCGGCGTGTTCGGCCATACATGGCCGGGGACGCCGAGGGTCAGGCCACCATGCTCGCCGTCCATCGAGGCGCGGGTGGCATCCGGCGCGGGCAGGCCGGGTCCCTGGTAATCGTGGATGTCGATCATGTCACCCGCCATCGGATCGCCCTTGGTATCGCAGCAGTTCGCGCCGCTGCGTGCGTCGACCAGCCTGGATGGATCGCGCCGCTTGATCTGCGCGGCCAGTTCGGCGGCGGCGGGAACGCTCCACTGGCCCCAGCCCTCGTTGAAGGGGATCCAGCCGATGATCGAGGTGTCGCCCTTGAGCTGGTCCACGATGGCGTCCACATCGCGGCGGAAGCCGGCCTTGTCGGCCTCGCCCAAGGCGTCGTTGTGGCCGTTCGGCAGCGCCGGCATGTCCTGCCACACCATCAGTCCGATGCGGTCGGCCCAGTAGTACCAGCGTGCCGGTTCCACCTTGATGTGCTTGCGGATGGTGTTGAAGCCGAGATCGCGGGTCTTCTGGATGTCGAACCGCAGCGCCTCGTCGGTCGGCGCGGTGTGGATCCCGTCGGGCCAGTAGCCCTGGTCCAGCGTTGCCAGCAGGAAGGTGGGCTTGCCGTTGAGCACCACGCGATTGCGGCCGTGCACCTTCGCGATGCCGATGCTGCGCAGGCCGGCATAGCTGGTTGCCTCGTCGCGCGTGCTGCCCGCGACCAGTGTGGCCTTGAACGTGTAGAGGAACGGGTCCTGAGGGCTCCACGGCCGGGGGTGCGCGATGCCAAGGCGCAGCGGTGTGCCGGCGGGTCCGCTGGCCTCGCCCACCGGCGCGCCGTCCGCATAGGCGGTGACATGCAACGTGGCGCCTGCCGCGTCACCCGCGAGCGTCGCGCTCACGGTGAAGGCGTCCAGGCCGGTGGCCGGCAGGATGTCCAGCTGTGCCAGGTGGACGGCCGGCGCCGGTTCCAGCCACACCGTCTGCCAGATGCCGGAGGCGGCGGTGTAGAAAATACCCTCGGGCTTCAGCCGCTGCTTGCCAACCATGACGTTGGCGCCATCCACGGGGGCATGCACGGTGACAAGGATTTCCTGTGGGCCCCTGGCTTTCAGCGCGGCCGTGATATCGGCGTCGAATGACGTATAGCCGCCCGTATGGCGTGCCACCTGCGTGCCGTTGACGTACACGGTGGCGTCCTGGGCCACCGCACCGAAATGGAGCAGGACCCGCTGGCCGTTCGCCGTGAACGTGGCCGGCACGTCCACGAGGCGACGGTACTGCATGAAGTCCGCATGTTTTTGCACACCGGACAATACGGACTCGGCGGGGTAGGGCACCAGGATGCGGTCCTTCAGTGCCTGGCCGAACACGGGCGGTGTGTCCACATCGCTTGCCGCGTACTCCCAGAGGCCGTTGAGGTTGGACCACTGCGGATGCTCCAGCGATGGGCGTGCCAGTTGCGGGCGCGGGTACTCGGGCAGCGCGTTGTCGGGCGATACCTCCGCAGTCCACGGTGTGGCCAGCGGAGGCACCTTGCCGCTCCATGTGGCGGCCTTGGCACTCATGGACGGTGGCGCATCCCCGGGATCGCTGCCCCAGGCGGTGTTCGGTTTCGGGCCCATCGTCAGCACCAGCGTGGCGCCATTGGCGATGTCCGCATGGCTGAACCAGGGTTTGTTCCAGGGCTTGCCGTTGAGCGTGGCGGACTGGATATACGGGTTGGCGTCCGTGTTGTCGCGCGCGACGATCTCGAACACCTTGCCGTTGCCCAGGCGCAGACGCACGCGGTCGAAGATCGGGCTACCGATGATGTACTCCGGCCGCGACGGGTCCACGGGATAGAAGCCCATCGCGCTGAGCACGTACCACGACGACGTGGAGCCCTGGTCGTCCATGCCGGGATATCCGTAGCCGGTGGCGTCGCTGCCGTACATCTGGCTGAGGATGCGACGTGCCAGTGCCTGGGTCTTCCACGGCTGGCCACTCCAGGCGTAGAGATACGCCGCCTGCTGGTCCGGCTGGTTGCCCTGCACGTACTGGCCGATCAGGCCGGTGCAGTCGCGGCAGATGCCCTTGGCCGTATAAGGCGTGGCGAAGAACGCGTCGAGCTTCGCGTTGAATCCGTCACGGCCGCCCAGCAGCTGCACCAGTCCCTGCACGTCGTGTGGCACCAGCCACAGCGTGGACCAGCCGGAGGCTTCCTTCATCATGAAGTTGTAATAGGGCTCGCCGGGATCGAACGGCGTTATCCAGGCGCCGTCGGCCGTGCGGCCACGGAAGAAGCCGGTCGAGCGATCGAACACGTGGCGGTAGTTGCCCGCGCGACGCTCGAACATCGCCGCATCGTCGGTCTTTCCCAGGCGGCGCGCCAGGTCGGCCAGCGCGTGGTCGTCCCAGGCGTATTCCAGCGTGGTAGCCACGCCCGCCTTGCCGCCGGCGTACGGCGGGCTGGGACTGCCTTCCGGCACGGTGTCGGCGATCCAGCCCTGCGTATCGTATTCGGCAAGGTAACCGCGCGGCCCCTTCGGGTCCGTGGCGTTCTTGCGCAGGTACTCGTACGCGGCGGCGTAGTCGAAATCGATGCCGCGCTGCCAGGCGCCGTCATAGAGGAACACCGCATGATCGCCGTGGAACGAGGTGTTCATGTAGCCGCGCTCGCGTGCGCGATCCAGTTCGGAGCGCATGATGTCCTTCACCACGTCCGGCTGGAGCAGCATCAGCAGGGCGATCTGGTTGCGTCCGGTATCCCAGAACGGCACGGGGCCGTACTGGTCGTACGCCGCGAGCCGGTCGTGCCCGGTGCTATCGGTGTAGTGCTCGCCCTTGCGCGCGATCATCCGCGGGCTGGCGAAGGAATGATAAAGCGTCGAATAGAACAGCATGCGCTGCTTCGGCGTGCCGCCTTCCACCTGCACGCGATCGAACAGGCGTGCCCAGATATCGCGCGCCTTCGCGTGCACGCGGTCGAACTCCGTGTCGCTGTCCTGCGCGTGCAGACGCTGTTCGGCTTCGGCCGCACTGTGGCCATGGGCGATGCGCAGCACTACCTGGTCACCGGCTTTCGTGTCGAAGGTGACATAGGCGCCGGCATAGTCGCCGGAAACCGTGCGGCGACCGGCCTGCACATCCTCGCGTCCCAGCCCCTCGCCCTGGTGGTTCACCTCGGCGTGGAAGCTGCCGAAGACAGTGAACGGGCGGGAAAACTCGGCGACGAAGAACGGACCGTCTGCGTCGTGATCGTGCCGTCCGGCCTTGGCCATGCCGCGGATCGTTCGATCGCCGACCACCTCCACGTCACCGCCGTCCCTGCGCAGGTTGAGCACGACGTTGGCGCGGTGGCTCTCGGGGAAGGTGAAACGCATGAGGCTGGTCCACTGCGTGGCCGTCAGCTCGACCTTCGTGTGGAACGTGGCCAGGTCTACGGCGTAGTAACCGGGTGACGCCTTCTCGGTCGCCTTGTCGTACGCGGCGGTGGTGTAGTCGGGTGGCACCGTCCAGTCGCCGACCACGGGCATCACCATGGGAGCGCCGCGAGCGCCGTACGTGGAGCCGCCGCCGGTGAATCCGATCATGGCGGGACGACGGTAATCGTAGGCCACGGGTACGCCGGTGGCGAAACCCAGGTCGGTGTTGATGTTGACCGGCGCGGCCTCCGTGGCGCTTTCCGGCAGGCTGGCACCAGGCGTGGTCATGCCGGTGTACAGCGGCTCGCCCGGCGGTGGCGCATTGCCGATCAGATCCTGCCGATCGAGCGGCGCGGTGCCGACGAGCGGGTTGGCCAGGTCCACGGGCGAGGGGGCCGATGCCGTGGCGGCCCGTGCGGTCACGTGAGGTTCGGCGGCGGTCCGGTCCGCGGCGACGCCGGCGGGCGCAAGGCCCGCCAGCAGCAGGAGCAGAAGGGTGCGGCCGTACGGAAACGGCCCGCGGGGGCATTCAGGGGAGCGCATCATGGTCGGGTCCAGGCAGGCGAAACGGTTGCGGGGCCGGGCATGACGCACCGGCCCCGCGCGTACGATCGTGCTCAGCTATCCGCACCGAACTTGTAGGTCACACCCACGTAGTACTGGCGCCCGGGATACAGCAGCTGGACCAGCCGGGCACGGGTATCGCCACCCAGGTAGGTATGCGGCGTGGACTTGGTCAGGTTGATGACCGAGGCCGTGACCATGAAGTGCTTGTTGAACTCGTAGTCGCCGTTCACGTCGATCTGGTGGTAGGGCTGCGCGTAGATGGGCAGGCCCGAGGCCAGGCCCTGCATCGTGCGGCCGGTCCAGTTGTCGCTGGCGCGCAGCAGCAGGCCGTTCTTCTCGTAGAACACCGACACGTTGGCCGCGTACTTCGCGCTGCCGATCAGCTCGGACTTGCCCACTTGCGTGTCGCCCAGCGAGACCGGCGTTTCGTTGGTCTTGTTGAGCGTGTAGTTGCCGATGTAGCCGAAGCCCGAGTCCCACGTGTGCTGCGTGTAGAGCTCGATACCCTTGGACGTGCCCGAGCGACCGTTGGCATTGGTGCTGTACTGCATGAAGTTGGTCTGGGTGCCGCCGACGTTCACGTCGACGTTGTTCACCGTCACCGGTACGACGAAGTTCTTCACTTCCTTCTTGAACAGGTCGATGCCGACCACCGAGTGCTCGGCGTAGTACCACTCGCCGGCCAGGTCGAACTGCGTGGCCGTGAACGGCTTCAGGTCCGCGTTGGCGCCGCTGCCGTACCAGCCCGGCAGTGGGGCGCCGAATTGCTTGCGGTCGTTGTAGTACGCCTGTGTGTTGTTGGTCAGGCTGCCCAGCTGCGCCAGGTCGGTGTAGTTGGCCCGGGCCAGGGCCTGCGAGCCGGCGGCACGGACGATGAAATCGTCGGCGATCGTCCAGGCGACGTTGAAGCTGGGCAGGAACTTGTTGTAACGCTTGGTGGTGCTGGAGTTGGTGAAGTCCTCGATGACCGCCACCTCCCGCGGCAGGTACTGGAAATCACCCGGTGCGCAGGCGCCGCCGCCCGCATTCACGCCCGAGGCGGGGCAGATCAGGATGTTGCCCGCCGCATTGTGGTAATACACCGCGTTGTTGGTGGTGACCTGGTTGGCCACGGTAAGGTCCTGCTTCGTGGTGACGAAGCGCACGCCCACGTTGCCACGCACGGTGCCCGTATCGAAGTTGGCCTGCACGTAGGCCGCGGCGATCTTCTCCCCGATCGACGACTTGTTCTGCGGCTTGTTGTAGAGCACGCGGTCGTACGTCGAATTGAGATGGTTGTAGTAGGCGGGAAAGTTGATCGCCGGGAAGGTGCTGTCGTTGTAGGCCTCGCTGCTGCCATCCAGCGAGTTGGCCAGCAGGAAGCCCGGTGGCAGCTGCCCGGCGTTCGGGTCGCAGGTCTGGAACTGCGACGTGGTGCCCTTGCAGTACCAGCGCACTTCGTTGCTCTGCTGTTCGGCATGGGCATCGGAGGTCTTCACGCCGAACTGCAGCGACTGCATCCAGTGCGAGTCGAAGGCCCAGGTGAAGTCGGCCTGCGCGAAGTTCTGCGAGTTGCTGGTGTTGACCATGTTGGAGCCGGTGGAGCCCAGGTCCACCTGGCCGGCACCGTTCTGCATGTTCTGCAGCGTTTGCCCGTCGGCGCTGAGCGTCGGCTTGCCGTTGAGCGTCCACGCGGCGCCGTTGCTGCCGTTGACCCACTGGCCGTCGACGAAGTTGCGTGGCTTGGCGGCCATGCCCAGTTCCACCGAGGGGCCGCCCTTGGCCCAGGTGCGGCCGACGTTGAACGAGCCGCTGAGGCTGCCGCCGTTGTCCCACTCGCCTTCCAGGTTCAGGGTCTGCGAGGTGGCCTTCTCGACGGAGTAGTTGCCGTTCAACCACGGAATCTCGGTGTTGCAGACGTCCACGGCCTGGCGGACCGCGCCGGTGGACGGGTTGACGGTGGCGTTGCAGCCCACGCCCGCGGCGGGTAGCCGGTAGTTGGCGCCGGTGACGATCGTGTGCGAAGGGTCGAAGGTCAGCCCGTTGGGCGCGAGCAGGCGCCCTTGCTGGTCGGCGTAGTTGCTGCTGCCGGGCAGGCCCCACTCGGGTACTTCCAGCGTATTGGTGATCTGGGTCTGCTGGCGCTCGAAGCGGAAATAGTTGCCGGTCAGCAGGAAATGGTCGCTGGGCTTGAACTGCATGGTCGCCTGCGCGCCCTTGGTCTTCAGGTCCAGCTCGTTGCGGGTGGTGGAGAACTGTTGCGGCATCCAGAAACCGTTGGACACGTTGCCGGCCTGGTCGACCACGCCGCCACCGGGCCACAGGTCGATGTTCGAGTTGACGTCTGCGGCATAGGTGCCGCCATGGACGTTACGCGGCGGCTGCGTGCACGCATCGCGGTCGGTACAGTTGTCCGACCACCAGTGCCAGCTTCCCGCGTCGGCGGAGTGGGTGGTGGCATGGCGCTTCTGGTAAGAACCCGCTACCAGCACGCCGAAGGTCTCGTCCTTGTTCTTCCACGACCACAGCGCGGAGCCTTGCGGCTCCAGCTTGCTGCTGGTGTCCGAGCCCGCGGCGGTGCCGGTCACGAAGCCTTCGTTCGCGGCCATTTCCAGGGGGCGGCGCGTACGCAGGTCCACGTTGCCGCCGATGCCGCCCTCGTCCAGGCGGGCTTCCAGGCTCTTGTACAGCTTGATGTCCGAGAACATGTTGGCGGGGAACAAGGTGTAGTTGAATGAGCGTGTGAGGCCGGCCGAGGTATCGGCCGAGGCGACATAGTTGCCGTTCAACTGGGTGAGGGTGAGCTCGGGTGCGAGGCCGCGGATGCTCACCGTCTTGCCTTCGCCGGATTCGCGGCTGATGACCACGCCGGGCACGTGTGCCAGCGCATCGGCGATGTTCTTGGCGGGAAACTGGGCGATGTTCTGCGCGTTGATCACCTCGACGATCGAGTTGGCCTCGCGCTTGTCCTGCACGTTCTGGTCGATGGACTGGCGATAGCTGGTGACGACCACGGCATCCATGGTGGTGGGACTGCCGGGCTCGCCGGCTTTGGGTTTATCCGTCTTGCGGGTGTCGTCATGGGGCTTTGCCTGCGCCGGTGCGGTGCTGGGTGCGGCAGATGGCGTGGATGCCTGCGCGAAAGCCGGCGCAGGAAGGACAAGACAGCCGGCGACGGACAGTGTGGCGGTGGCTAAGGCGGCGCAAAGCGGCTTGCGCGTGAGCAAGCGTGGCAGATAGGTCATGTGAATGTACTTCCCTCGAGTCGTATGCGCCGCGACGGCGGCGTGGAGATCCCCCGATCGTCAATGCCCTGTACATGACCTATGTCTGCACGCGTTCCCCCTTTGTCCTTTCGGACCCCGACCCCGACGGCCCGGGCACATCGCGAGCGACAGGCGGCACCTGCGACGCGTGTTCCCGATGGAATTTTTCCTGCACGAAATCCCCGGGCCCGTCTTCGCGACATGGCCCGACTTCTCTTACTTGGATCGATCTAAATCCCCTGGCAGGAATTAGGCCGTCAAAGCGGCGGCGTGTCACGCTGCGCCGCAAAAAATCACGCATGCAAAGTGCGACGTGATGCTCATTTCATTAAGCTGACACGATGACGAACAACGACATGCGTATCGGCGCCGCGCTCGCCGACATCGAACACGACCTCCGCCGGCAACTGACAAGCGATGCCTTCGTGATCGGCAGCGCCGCCGTATGCCTCGTCGGTGCGGACATCGACGTCGCCGACCTGGATATCCTCACCACGACCGACGATGCCAGGCGTCTGGAACAGGTGTGGCAGTCCCGCCGACTGCACGACTACCTGCCGTCGGACGGCGGGTTGTTTCGCTCGCGCTTCGCGCGTTACGCGTTCACGGCGATGCCGGTGGAGATCATGGGCGGCCTGGAGGTGTGTGTGGAGGACGCGTGGCAATCCGTGCGCATCGATGAATCGCGCCCCCTGGATGGGTACGCCGCGCGTCTTCGCCTGCCTTCACCGGCGGAACTGCGACGCGTGCTCCATCTGTTCGGGCGGGAGAAGGACTGTCGCCGTGCCGCCGTCCTCCGCGACATGTAGCGTCGCTTGCCGTCGCCACGCCTGCTGGACGGAATTCACTTTAAGATAGATATGTATCATTGACACGGTTCTGATAACAAGATAACAATGGCTCCCGGGGATATCCATCCACGTGTTCCGGGGGAAATGTCATGGCGTGTCGCCGTTCGCTGCCCAACCGTCGCGCTGCCTGCGCAGCCATCGCCGTTGCCTTGATCGGTCTGGTCAGGACCACGCCGGCCCAGGACGCCCCGCAGGACCCGAAAACGAAGGGCGACTCGCGACAGGCCCAGGACCTGACCGCCGTCGTGGTGACCGCCAACAAACGTGCCGAGAAGCTGCAGGACGTACCGATGGCGGTGTCGGCGGTGACCGGCGAAGACCTCAAGCGATCCGGTGCGGTCAGCTTCGCCGACTACGCCACCCAGGTGCCCGGCCTCAACATCATCTCGACCTCGCAGGGGCAGACCCAGCTCGTGCTTCGCGGCATCACGTCCGGCAGCGGGCAGGCCAACGCGGCGGTGAGTACCTATATCAACGACGCACCCTACGGCTCCAGCACGGTCTACGCCGGCGGCGGCCTGCTCACCCCCGATCTCGATCCGGCCGACCTCGAACGCATCGAGGTGCTGCGCGGCCCGCAAGGCACGTTGTACGGTGCCAACTCGCTCGGTGGACTGGTGAAGTTCGTCACGGCCAAGCCCGACGCCAGCCATGCGTTCGGTTACGTGTCTGCCGGCTACAGCAGCGTATCGGGCGGCGGCAGCGGCTTCAGCCAGCGCGCCATGTTCAACGTGCCGCTGATCGCGAATACGCTGGCGCTTCGGGTCAACGCCTATTCGCGCAAGGACCCGGGATACATCGATAACGTTGCCACCGGCGCGTCGCGCGTGAACGAAGATACCGTGCGCGGGGGACGGGCGGAGGTGCTCTGGACGCCCGTGGACAAGGTATCGGTCAGCCTTTCCGCACTGGCGCAGAACCTCGCCAGCGATGGCCTAGCCAACACCGGCGTGGACGTGGATCCCGCGACGTTGCGTCCGCTCTACGGCTACCAGAAGCAGAGCAGGGCGGCCGGCACGGGGTTGTTCAAGATCCGCTATCGGTTGTACGACGCCACGGTGAACGCCGACTTCGGCTGGGCCAAGCTGGTGTCTTCCAGCAGCTACAGCACGCAGAAGGTCAACACGAACCAGGATGTCACCGCGGCTTACGGCCCGCTGCTCAATCCGCTGTTCGGCGTGAATAACGGCGGTTACGCCATCGCCAACCCGATCACCCTCGGCAAGTTCACGCAGGACCTGCGGTTGCAGTCGCCGGAAGACCAGACGCTGGAATGGCGGATCGGCGCGTTCTACACGCGCGAGCACACGACCAACGCCCAACGCGTGCTTGGGTTCGACGCCGCCACGGGCGCTCCCCTGGATCTGCCGCCATTGGGCAGCATCGACGTGGGGCCGGGCATCTTCAAGGAGTGGGCGGCCTACGCGGACGTGACCTGGCATGTCACCTCGCAACTGAGCATCCTTGTAGGCGGGCGCTACAGCAAGGACCGCACGACGTTCGCGCAGACCGGCTCCGGCCTGCTGGTGGGCGACGTCGGGTTCCGTACGCGCAGCACGGATAGCCCGGCCACCTTCCTGTTCAACCCCAGCTTCAAGTTCAGCGACGACGCCATGGCCTACCTCCGTGTCGCTTCCGGCTTCCGCCCCGGCGGCGCGAACGTCGGCGTGCCGCCGGGCCTGGGCGCGCCGGTGAGTTTCGGGCCGGACAAGCTGACCAGTTACGAGCTGGGCTTCAAGGCCACCGTGCTCGACCGGCGCATGTCATTCGACGCGGACGTGTTCTACATCGACTGGAGCCACATCCAGCTGACCTCGACCTCCGGTGGTTTCAGCTTCCTGGGTAACGGTGGCAAGGCGAGAAGCCAGGGCGTCGAAGCCAGCTGGAAATTCACGCCGGCACGGGGCCTCGTGGTGTCGGCCAATGCGAGCTATACCGATGCCACCCTGACCGCCGATACGCCGCCGGGCCTTTATGGCTATGACGGCGACCGCCTGCCGTGGGTGCCGAAGTGGAACGCCACGGTGGGTGTGGACTATGACTTTCCGCTCGGTGGCGGATGGTCGGGCACGCTCGGCGGCACCTATAACTACGTGGGCTCGCGGCGCACCGACTTCCTCCCTGTGCCTGGGCCGCGCCTGACCGCACCCAGCTACCACGGCATCGACCTGCACGCGGGGGCGTACTACGGCGACTGGACCCTGCAGGCGTACGCCAAGAACCTCACCAACCAGCGCGGCATCACATCGCTCACCTCCGAGACCATCGATCCGCAGGGCAGCCCCTTCGCGGCGTCGTACGTGCCGCCGCGCACGGTCGGCGTGAACGTCATCTACGACTTCTGATTCGCTCGTCCATCGTCAGCCGGGAGCGCCCATGCATCGCCTCACCAAGCTCATCGCCGCGTTCGTCGCCACGGCCGCGGTCGGGATCGTATCGGCACAGGTGCCTGCGCCGATGCCATCGCCCGTGCCATCACCGACGGCACCTACCTCGGGGGCGCACGACGAGGTCGCGATGCCACCGGCATTGACCGGGCAGGACTTGGCGGTGTTCTACGACGGGCTGTTGCCGTTCGCGCTCCAGCGCGGCGACGTGGCCGGCGCGGTGATCTCCGTGGTGAAGGATGGCAGGATCATCTTCGCCAAGGGCTACGGCTATGGCGACCTGAAGACGCGCGCGGTGCCCTCGCCGGATGACACACTGTTCCGGCCCGGCTCCACCTCCAAGCTGTTCGCCTGGACGGCCGTGATGCAACTGGTGGAGCAGGGCAAGCTGGACCTGGATCGCGATGTCAACGGTTATCTCGACTTCGCGCTGCCACCGCGTGACGGCAAGCCGGTCACGCTGCGCGACCTGATGACCCACTCGGGCGGTTTCGAAGAGAGTGCCAAGGGCCTCATCACCGGCGCCGGTGACAAGCAGGTCACGCTGGGCGATTACCTGAAGTCACACGTGCCCGCGCGCATCTTTCCCGCTGGCGAGGTGGTGGCTTATTCCAACTTCGGTTGCGGCGTGGCCGGTTACATCGTGGAACGCGTATCGGGCCAGCGCTTCGAGGATTACGTCAGGCAGCACATCTTCGTGCCGCTGGACATGCGTCATTCCACCAACGACCAGCCGATCGTGGCGCCACTGGCGCCACTGATGGCCAGCAGCTACCGGACTGCCTCGGACGGCGAGCTGCAGCCGTTCGAAGTGGTCCATCCCGCACCGGCCGGCGGCATGAGCAGCACCGCGACCGACATGGCGCATTTCATGATCGCCCAGCTGGAAGGCGGCAGCTATGACGGCGCGCGCATCCTGCAGCCAGCCACCGTGGCGGCGATGCACACGCCGCAGCGCACGGCCGCGCCGGGCCTCAACGGTTTCGACCTGGGTTTCTACCAGGAAGACAGCCACGGCCAGCGCATCGTCGGCCATGCCGGCGACCTCAACTACTTCCATACCGATTTGCACCTCATGCTGGACGCGCACGTCGGCTTCTTCATCTCGATGAACAGCGCCGGTAACGAGGGCGGTGCCGGGGTGATCCGCGCGGCGATGTTCCGCGCCTTCCTCGATCGCTACTTTCCGGATCGCACGCCTGCGCCACCGACCGCCGCCACGGCGGGTGCGGATGCCGCACGCGTTGCCGGCTGGTACCTGTCCAGCCGCCGCAACGACAGTGCCATGCGTCCGCTCTACCTGCTGACGCAGGTGCAGGTGGCCGCGATGCCCGACGATACCCTCGTCATCTCCGCGCTCACCGACGATGCCGGTGCGCCGATCCGCTGGCGCGAGGTGGGTCCGCTCGCCTATCGCGAGGTCGGCGGCAGCCGGCATGTCACCTTCGTGGCCGATGCGCAGGGTGCCATCCGCTACTGGGCCACCGATGCGGAGCCGCCGGTGTTCCTGTTCCAGCGGGTGACGGGCCTGGAGGCGCTGGGATCGGTGCGCTGGCTGGCGTCGCTGGCATGCCTGGTCGTCCTGGTCACCCTGGTGCTGTGGCCCCTGGGCCGTGGCTTGCGCCGGCACTATCGCCATGCGCTGGTATTGACGGCAACGCAGCGGCGCACGCGCCTCCTGTCGCGACTGGGCTCGCTGGCGCTGTTCGCCGCGGTGTTCGGCTGGTTGCTGATGCTGGTGGTGTTGTCTGCGACCGGGGCGGTGCCGCTGGTGCAGGGCACGATCACACCGTGGCTCTACGTGCTGTATGTCCTGGGGCTGCTCGGTCTGGCTGGCGTGGTCGCCATCGTCGTGCATGCCGTGCGGGTATGGGTGGCACCGCGTCGAAGCGCGTGGGTACGCGTGGGCGAAGCGCTGCTGGCGGTATCCGCCCTCTACCTGGCCTGGTTCATCGTGGTTTTCGGCCTGATCAGCTTCAGCGCCCGTTATTGAGCACGCTTCCGGAGTCGTCATGCAAAGCACCCTGATCCATCGTCTGCAACTGCAGGCGAGCATCGAGACGTGGCCGACCAAGGCCCCCTTCCACATCACCGGCTACACCTTCAACGCCTTCGAGGCGGTGGTGGTCACCCTTCGCGACGGCGACCTGGTCGGCCGCGGCGAGGGCCTGGGCGTCTATTACCGTAACGACACGCCCGTCGCGATGCTGGCGCAGATCGAGGCGTTGCGTCCGCGCATCGAGGCGGGCCTGACCCGCGAGCAACTGCAACAGCTGCTGCCGGCGGGTGGGGCGCGCAACGCGCTGGACTGCGCGCTGTGGGACCTGGAGGCCAAACGCAGCGGCCGGTCGGTGTGGGAACTGGCGGGGCAGGATGCACCGGTGCCCTTGCTGACCACCTTCACCGTGAGCGCCGACGAGCCGGAGGTGATGGTCCGCGATGCGCTGGCCTACGCGACGGCCCGTGCCATCAAGCTCAAGCTCACCGACGACGGACGCAACGCCGAGCGGGTGGCCGCCGTGCGTGCCGCGCGGCCGGACGTGTGGCTGATGGTCGATGCCAACCAGGGCTTCACGCGCGAGTCGTTCGCGCGCCTGTTGCCGACGCTGGTGGAGGCGCGCGTGGACGTGGTGGAACAGCCGTTTCCGGTGGGTAACGAGGCGTGGCTGGACGCCCTGGACTGCCCGATCCGCTTGGCCGCGGACGAGAGCGTGCAGGACCGCGCCGACCTGCCGACGCTGGTCGGCCGCGTGGACATCGTCAACATCAAGCTGGACAAGTGCGGTGGCCTCACCGAGGCACTGGCCTTGGCGATGGAGGCGCGTCGGCTGGGCTTCGACCTGATGGTGGGCAACATGTCAGGCTCGTCGCTGGCCATGGCCGCCGCCTTCGTCGTCGGCCAGCAATGCGACGTGGTGGACCTGGACGGGCCGACCTTCCTGACCCGCGACGTCGTACCGGCCGCCACTTACGAGGACGGCAACATATGGTGCCCGGAAACCCTGTGGGGCTCGCCGCTTTGAAGGCAGGCCCGGGCCGCGACTGGTTCGGCCACCCGCGTGGCCTGAGCGTGCTGTTCCTGACCGAGATGTGGGAGATGTTCTCCTTCTTCGGCATGCGCGCGATCCTGGTCTACTACATGACCAAGCACCTGGACATGAGCCAGGAGCACGCCTCGCTCGTGTACGGCGCCTATGCCGCGTTCGTCTACCTCACGCCAGTGGCCGGCGGCGTGCTGGCGGATCGCTGGCTGGGCAAGCGCAACGCCGTGGTCATCGGTGCCGCGGCGATGGCCCTGGGCCATTTCATGATGTCGTCGGAGGCGTTGTTCTACCCGGCGCTGGTCACCATCGCGCTGGGCAACGGCTTGTTCCTGCCCAGCCTGGCCAGCCAGATCGAGGGGCTGTATCGCGACGGCGACGTGCGCAGCAAGAGCGCGTACAACATCTACTACGTGGGCATCAACCTGGGCGGTTTCCTGGCGCCGCTGGTCTGCGGCACGCTGGGGGAGGCGTATGGATGGCACTTGGGTTTCGGTGCCGCGGGCATCGGCATGCTGCTGTCGCTGGTGATCTACCTGGCGGGCAGCCGTTACCTGCCGCCGGAGCCGGCACGCAGTGCGGCGATGCGCGCGGCGCGCCCGCCACTGGACCGCGCGGCACGCGACCGGTTCGCCCTGCTGCTGGGTATCGCCGCCATCGTGGTGGTGTTTCGTGGCGCTTACGAACAGAACGGCAACACCATCGCCCTGTGGGCCGACACCGGTATCGACCGTCAACTGGCCTCGGGCTGGGTGATACCGATGACCTGGTTCCAGTCGATCAACTCGCTGGCCGTGTTCGCATTCACGCCGTTCCTGGTGGCGCGGTGGTCGCGCCTGGCCCGCCAGGGCGTCGAGACGCCGTTGCTGGGAAAGATGGCGTTCGGTGCCGCAGTGGTCGGCGTGTCGTTCGTAGCGCTGGGCGCCGTCGCGGCATGGAACGACGCGCACGGCACGCGTGCGAGCTGGCTGTGGCTGTTCGCCTGGTTCGTCGTATTCACCCTCGGCGAGCTGTACATCCTGCCGGTGGGGCTGGCGTTGTTCGGCCGGCTGGCACCGGAGGGGTTTCGCGCCACCAGCATCGCCACCTGGTTCTTCGCCGGCTTCTTCGGCAACCTGCTGGCCGGCGCGCTCGGCACCCTGTGGAGCTGGCTGGCGCACGGATGGTTTTTCGTCATGGTGGGCGGGGTGGCCGGCTTTTCCGCGTCGCTCCTGTATATGCTTGGACGACGCCTGGGCGATGTCGGGCGGCACGGAACGACGGAAGCCGCCACGGCGATGACACGGTGAGTACGAGACGATGAGCAAGGACATCAAGAAGAAGCTGAAAAGCCGCTGGGATACCTTCACCACGGCCGAGCAGAAGATCGCCGCGCACCTGCTGCAGAACATCGACAGCATCCCGTTCGAAACGGCCGCGTCGCTGGGCAAGCGCGTGGATGTAAGCCCGATGACCGTGGGCCGCTTCCTTCGTAACCTGGGCTACGAGAACCTGGGTGAACTGAAGGAAGAACTGCGCACGGGCACGCCGTGGCTGCAGCTGTACAGCAACCCCGGCGGCGTGGATGCCGCCTCACCGTCCGAGGCGTTGCAGTCGGAGATTCGTGGCCTCACCGCCGCGCACGCGCTGACGCACACCGCGGAATGGGCGCCCATCGTCGACTTGCTGGTACGTGCGGATCGTGTCTCCGTGACCAGCTTCCACCACGGCCGCTTCCTCGGCCTGGGTCTGGCCAGCCTGCTGCAGCACGTCAAGCCGCGCACCGTGTTCGCCGACGGCCTGGATGGCGCTTACGCGGATGTGCTGCTCGACGCCACGCCGAACGGCTGCGCGGTGCTGATCGATTTTCGCCGGTATTCCCGCCATTTCCGCCTGCTGGCCGAGGAAGTGGCCCGGCGCGGCATCCCGCTGGTGATCCTTACCGATGCGTCGTGCTACTGGGCACGCCAGCTCACCGATCATGTGCTCATGTTGCCGATCGACGATCACCGCGCATGGCACAACTTCAGCGCCGCCAACAGCCTTTTCAGCCTGCTGATCGGCGCCGTGAGCAACGAGATGGGCGACCGCTTCGAGCGCATCGGCGACACCACGCAATTGCGCCAGACGTTCGTGGGCTACGTCGAAGCGCCTGCGGCCGGGCATCCGGCGACGGAGAAGGGCTCCGTGAAGAAAACCGCCACGAGAAAAACCGTCGCGAAGAAACCCGCGCTCCGGAATACCTCCGCTGGTCGCGCGAGCACGAAAACCTCCGCGGGCGCGCCGCGCAAGCCGCGGCCGCCCAGGGCCTGATCCCGACCGTTCCCCTCCTGCCGCCAGAGGCCGATGCCGATGACCGTGCTACCGCGTGCGTGCCTGCTCCTGCTGTTGACGACGGGCGGGCTTTCGCCGGCCCTTGCCCTGGCCGAGACCGGCGCCGGCGTGCCTGCCGCGCCGACGGAGGCGACGCCGGCAACGTCTTCATCGAGCGCGCTCGACGCCTATGCGGCGCGGGCGATGCAGGCCTTCGATACGCCGGGCATGGCGGTGGTGGTCGTGGACGACGGCAACACCTCGACGCATGCCTATGGGGTGAGGAAGCTGGGTGCGGCGGAGCGCGTGGACGCCCATACGGTCTTTCCCCTGGGCTCCAATACCAAGGCCTTCACCGCGACGGCGCTGGCCATGCTGGTCGACGGCGGGCAGCTGCGCTGGGACGATCGGGTCGTCGACCGGTTGCCGGGCTTCCGCATGTACGACGCGCAGACCTCGGGCGAGATGACCATCACCGACCTGCTGGTGCATCGCAGCGGCCTGGGCCTGGGGCAGGGCGACCTGATGCTGGTGCCACGTACCGACCGCACGCGCGCGGAGCTGGTGCACGCCAGCCGCTACCTGAAACCCGCGCACGCGTTCCGGGCCGACTACGATTACGACAACGTGCTCTACATCGCGGCCGGACAGCTGCTGGAAGCCGTCAGCGGCCAGCGCTGGGAAACCTTCATGCAGCGGCGTGTCCTCGACCCGCTCGGCATGCGCGACACCCAGGTGAGCATCGATGCACGAACGCCCGACCAGGTGGCGCTGCACGCGAAGATCTCCGGGCCGCTACGAGGCGCAGGCCCGCCATCGGTCCTCACCCAGGTCATGACCGGCGATGTGTTCGCTCCCGCCGGTGCGTTGATGAGCAGCGCGGCGGACATGGGCAAGTGGCTGCAGGTGCAGCTCGACCATGGCGTCATGCCCGATGGAAAGACCTTGTTCAGTCCGGCGGCGTCCACGGCGCTGTGGACGCCGCACACGCTGATGCCGATCACCGCGAGACCGCCGTCGCTGGCGCTGGCCGAACCGCAGTTCCTGGCGTATGCCCTCGGCTTCGAGGTGCGCGATTACCGCGGGCAGAAGATCGTGACCCATCTGGGCGGCGTGCTTGGCGGTATCTCGGCCGTGGTGATCGTGCCCGCGAAGCGTTGCGCCTTCGCCGTGATGATCAACTCGGAGGATGCCGGCACGTTGTTCGCCATGCGCGAACACCTGCTGGACCGTTGCCTGGGCCTGCCGTCACCGGACTGGATCGCGGCCTATCGGGATGCGATGCGGCAGGAGGAGACCGATGCACGCAAGGCACTCGCGACCAGCGCCGCACCGACCCTTGGCGACCGCGGTCCGTCGCTGCCGCTGGCCGGTTACGAGGGCGTCTATCGTGATCCGTGGTACGGCACCATTACGATCGCCAGGAGCGGCAAAGGCCTGACGATCCGTTTCGACCGTTCGCCCGGCTTGGAAGGGCCGCTGGAGCATGTGCGCCAGGACACGTTCCGTACGCGCTTCAAGGTGCCCGGTGACGAGGACGCCTATGTCACCTTTGCGCTCACGCCCGAAGGCGGCATCGATCGGATCAGCATGAAGGCGGTGTCACCGGTGGCGGATTTCAGCTGGGATTTCCAGGATCTGCTGTTCACACCGGTAACAGCGGTGGGCACCGATACGCACTGAGCGGCGTCGGTTGCCGGGGCTGCGCCCTTCGTGCGTCAATGGCCGCTGTCGATCAGGGGAAATGCAACGGATGGCTTATCGCACCACGTTTGGACTGCTGGCGCTGTGCGCCGTGATGATTGCCTGCTCACGTCCCGGTGCCGAGCCACCGGCGACACCCCTCCGGCCCCCCGCGTCTACGGCCCGGTCGGCGATGGCGCCACCGGCGCCCGCCGAAGGCATGCCGCAACCCTACGTACTCGAGGGTACCGAGGTGCGTACGTTGCATGCCGATGGTACGGATCGCGATTACCAGGTATTCGTCAGCTTGCCGCGTGACTACGCGGACCATCCCGAGCGTCGCTACCCCGTGCTGTTCGTCACCGACGCCAACTACGCGTTCCCGCTCATTCGCAGCATCGCGCGTCGCGTGGGCGAGCACGAAGGCGGTACCGAGGCCTTCATCCTCGTGGGTTTGTCGTATGCCGTCGGCGAGACGCCGGAGTACAGCCGGCGCCGTGACTACACCCCAACCCCCGATGGCGATCCCGAACTTACTTCCGACATGCCGGGGCGTGCCGTCGTCCATGGCGGCGGCGAAGCCTATGCCCGTTTCATCAAGAACCAGGTCTTTCCGCTGATTGCCGGGCACTACCGGGCCGACATGCAGCGGAAGATCTACGCGGGCCATTCGTACGGCGGGTTGCTCGGCGCGGATATCCTGATCCACGATCCGGGCATGTTCCAGTACTACATCCTGGGCAGCCCGTCATTCCAGTTCGCCAAGGACGCCGAGTTCGCGCGCCTGCACGAAGCGATGGCAACGCGGCGCGACATGCCCGCCAACGTGCTGATCGTGCTGGGCGGCTACGAGTCGCTTTCGCCCGGCTCGCACGATCCTCGTTTCAACCACAGTACCGATATGGTCGCCGGTGCCCGGCGCTTCGTCGCCGAGTTGAAGGCGAAGCATTACCCGGGATTGCATATCCAGATGACCACCGTGGAGGCCGAGGATCACCTGACCGTGTTCCCGGCCGTGATTACGCGAGGGTTACTCTGGGCGTTGCCGGGTAAGGCTAGATGATCTGGCGCTGTTGTTTGATGCCGCTTTCCGGACAGTGTTAACTGTGACTATGAGATAGCTGCTTGATTCTTAGAAGCTGCAATTGCCATCGACTACTTCAAGGTGATATCGAGCTGTCTGCGCAGTGGGGCTGTTTGGGAAGGCTGCCGACGAACGCAGAGTCGGCGAGAAAGCCAGAAATGGAGCGAAACGCCAGAGGTATCTCGCGGAGATAAGTACCTACAACCCGGGGAAGTGGCGAGTGGTTGTCAAATCCGGGCAAGCTCATACCGACGTCCACCGCCTTCAGTAGCGGTCCGATCTTGAGTTCGGAATTAATGTGGCTTTTTTGCGTATGCAGCGAGAGTCAGCCTGCCAAGCGTTCTCTTCGGCCGCTCTTCGTTGTATTCCCGTCGCCAGTTTTCGATCTCGGTTCGAGCATGCAGCAGGCTGAGAAACCAGTGTTCGTTGAGGCATTCATCGCGAAGCCTTCCGTTGAATGATTCGATGTACGCTTTCTGATTCGGCTTGCCTGGCTCGATCAGGCGCAGCTGCACGCCGCGTTCGCGTGCCCATGCGACCATGGCCTTGCCACAGAACTCCTTTCCGTTATCGCTGCGAATGATCTTCGGCAGGCCCCGAGTGACGGCCAGGCGATCCATGACGCGCGTTACGCCGATGCTTGAGATTGCCCGCTCGATCTCGATGGCGACTGCCTCATGTGTAGCGTCATCGACGATCGTCAGGCACTTCAATACGCGCCCTTCGGCGGTGCGATCGA